>CAYZDM010000040.1:0-11970 GCA_964476875.1 uncultured Sandaracinaceae bacterium
CTCCCGCCTGTCCAAAGCATCGGCCGAGAGCACGCCCGATGCCACCGGCGCCACCCGTGATGACGACGCTGCATCCATGGAAATCACGAACGCGCAACAAGAAGACCTCGCGCACGCGCGTAGAGCTCGAACGCTTCGCGACTGGTGAGTCGGGGCGTGTACCCATACTCCTCCTTGAGGCGTCGATTCGAGAGTACCGGTCGGTAGCGCAAGAACGCGACGCGCTCTGGCCCGTTTTCGGTGAGACCCAGGCTCTTGAGCGTCCAAAGAATCGCCTTCACCAGTGTGCCCGGCAGCGGGACATAGGGCTTTTTTAGCATCCGCGCGATCTCGCGTGGTGTAAGCGAGCCATCGCCGGCCTGGTTGTACGTTCCCACCTTGTCCGAAAACACGGCGTCGACGAGACACGCGACGAGGTCTTGGTCCCAGATGAACACGAACGGCGACTCCGACCCGATGATCCCGAGCATCACGGGCTTCTCGAATAGGTCGGTCACCGGGCTGTGCACGTCCTCGCCCACGATGGTGCCCGGCCGGAACACGACCTGTCGAAGCTCTGGACGCTGCTCTCTCCACTCCGCCAACATGTTCTCGATCAGGCGCTTGTTCTTCGAGTATTCGAACTCGTCGTTGCCACGCAGCGGATCTCGCTCGTCGAGCCACTTCGGGTTGTCGGCATGGTAGCCGTAGGCCGCTCCGCTCGAGGTGACGATCAGCCTGGTGGCGCCCGCGTCCTCACAGGCCTCGAGCACGTTCTTGGTTCCGAGCACGTCCACCCGGTACGCCAAATCCGCCGGCGCGCCCTTGGGAGTGCGAACGATCGAAGCCAGATGGACGACCGTGTTGATATCGTGCTTGCGGAAGAGGCCTTTGAGCGCCGGGTCACAGATGTCGCCCTGCTCATAGACGACGCCGGCGACACGCTCCGCAGGATCGACCTCGGTCCAATCGAGTGCGACGAGGGCGGATAGTTGGTCCCGGCGATTCGCCAGTGCGCTGATGCAAAGCCGACCGACGTAACCGGCCGCCCCGGTCACCAGGACCGCGGGGCCCGAGCCCATCAGGCGCCCGGCTCCTGGTGCATGGCCTTGAACTCTTGAAGCCCTGGCGCGAACAGGTGCATGTTTGGGTCGACGTCGACATGGATCACTGACGGCTTTCCGGAGTCGACGCATCGCTGAAGAGCCGCTTCGAGATCCGCCGGGTCAGAGACCCGTTCTCCGTGACAACCCATCGCCTCTGCGATCTTGTCGAAGGCGATCTCTTCGAAGTCGGCGTTGATCGTGCCCTGCTGTTCGGTCCCAATGACGGGTCGCAACATGCCGAGCGCGATCGTCTGTGTGATCTTCACCATTCCCCACTGCTTGTCGCAGAGCACGAGATAGATGACCGGAAGACCATGACGAAGTGCCGATTCCAGCTCTTGGAAATGAAAGCCCATGGCCCCGTCGCCGATGATGCACACGACCTTGGCATCGGGTTGCGCGATCTGTCCCGCCAAGGCTTGAGACACGCCCGCACCCAGCATGCCGAATTTGAACGTCGACAGCAGCCTGTCCGGTCGGTTGATCTCGGAGAAGAAGCTTGCCCACACCGTCGCGTTGCCACCGTCGAACACGTACACCGTGTCGTCTCCGAAAAACCGGCGGCACGCAGTTGGCACTTGGGCGCTGTGCATCGGACTCCCCGTGTTCTCCAAGGCCATGTCGAGCTGCGCGCGAACCTTGGCCTGACCCTCCGACAACCCGGCGGTCCGTTCTCGGTTCGCTTCCAAGCGCTCTTTGCTCGGCGGGGAAGCGCGGAGCTCGCTGGCGAGTGCGGAAAGGAACGCGCCTGCGTCCGCAACTACCGCGAGCTCGGTGGCCTTGTTGAGCCCTAGGATCTCTTCATCGATGTCGACTTGAATCAGTTTCTGTTCGTCCGGGTTGCCCCAGTAGGGCGGCTTGCCCCACCAGTCGGTCTCGCCGAGACGCGATCCCACCACCAGCACGACATCGGCTTCACTCCGAGCCTGATTGATCGGCTCCATCGCCCAGATCGGCAGAATTTGCTCGTGGTTGTCGGGCAAAGCGCCGCGGCCGGCCCAACTTGTGGTGACTGGTGTGCCGAGGGCTTCGGCCACTTCCTTGAGGGCGTCGGAGGCGCGGGCGTGCAGGACCCCGCTACCTGCGTGGATATGGGGGCGCTCGGCCTTGCGGAGCAGATCCGCGGTGCGGGCGACTTGACTGGCTGACGGCTCGACGGCTTCGGTCCTGCGGTACGCCCTCGGTGGTCGAAGGTCCATGTCGCCTGCCTCGAAGACACCGTTCATCACAGTCTCCGGGACATCGAGGTGAACGACACCCGGACGCCCGCTCCAGCTGATCCGCGCGGCCCGGCGGAAGAACTCAGGCAGCCGTTCGAATGAAGGCACTGCGCCACTCCATTTGGTCATCGCCCGAGTCACACCAGTTTGGTTGAAGTACTGGTAGGTGCCTCCGCGATCCGGGTACGCGATGGGAGTGCGCCGGCACGAGGTGATCAACAGAACGCGATTGCCCTCACCGTTCTCGACGGCCACGCCGGGAAGGATGTTGGCGACGCCCGGACCGTTCGACGCCATGCAGACGCCGAGCTTTCCGGTGAGTCGCGCATAGGCGCCCGCCATGTGCGCTGCACTCGTCTCGTGCCTAGGAGAGACGAGCCTGATTCCGTGCTTCTCGAAGCTGGCGAAGAAGCCCATGTATGTGCCGTCCACAATTCCGAACACGACCTCGACGCCCTCGGCCGCCAGCATCCGGGCGAGTGCGTCTCCTCCAACAATCTGTGTCATACAGCGAATCTACACCCGAGATTTCGGGTGTCGGAAGCGAAACATTTGCGCCTGAAAAGCCCGGAAATTTGAGGCGCGGGGCAACGCTATGGCTGCTGTGCCAGTTCTCCGGCCGCGCGATCTTTGTCTGCTCCCTCTGGGTCGATGCAGATGAAGGACGGGACACCGTCCTCGATCGCGTACGCCGGTAGATTGGACGAGCTTGAACAGACCTTGCCGTCCTTGGTGAAGACGAGGTCGCGCAGCCACGTGACCCGCGTCGGGCTCGGGTAGCTGATGAAGCGCTCTTCCTTGGGGATGAAGCGCAAGACACGGTCCGACATGTTGGAAGTCATCCAGACGTCTCCGGTCTGGGGGTGAACATTGAGCGCGTATGGGGTCTCGTACTCGTCCGGCGAGAGTGTCGGCAAGGGGTAGGTCTTGAAGTCCTGGTTGGAGGGGTCGAAGCGGAGCAACGCACTTTCGTCGAAGGACGGGATCCAAAGGATGCCGTCGGCATCGAATCGCGGGCGACGCGGACCGGCGAGCGGTGTTTCGTACTCCGTGATCTCCAGGGTCGTCGGGTCGATGTGACCGATCATGTTCGCGTAGAGCTTCGCGTACCAGATGCCGCCATCCTTCGGGTGAATGTCGATCCCGTACGGCATGTTGAAAAGATCGTCGTATTCGATTCCGCCCATCATCTTGTGGGGTGATAGATCGATGTGCTTGTTCTCACGGGGTGAGCGAGCGGAGTACTTCAACAGCGTTGGGAAAAAGGCGTCCGTTACCCAGCGCCAGAACCCGTTGTGCGGAAGCTGAATCAGTGTGAACTCTTCTGTCTCTGGGTCGAAACGCCCGACTTGGTTCGACACGGCGAGCGTGAACCAAACGATCCCTTCCTCGTCGATGCGGATGGTGTGCGGGTACAGTGCATCTTCCCCAATCTCGTGGAGTTCGAAGGCCTTGGTCTCAGGGTGAAACGACATGAGTGT
The DNA here is from genome assembly GCA_964476875.1 of uncultured Sandaracinaceae bacterium. GTDB lineage: Bacteria > Myxococcota_A > Polyangia > Polyangiales > Houyiibacteriaceae > SG8-38. The sequence continues at coordinate 3,787 of CAYZDM010000040.1, forward strand.
CGAAGACAGAGCGTTCGTAATCCAGAATCGCCCGTCGTTCGCTTGCGCCATGCTGTGCGGACCATGCTGACCAGTGAAGATTCCGATCGGAAGGGCTGCTCCCGAGAACAGACCCCCCGTCGGCAAGTCCGATTTGGGCAGTGGATACTCTTCCACGGCACCCGTGTCGGGATCGAGCACCCAAACGACGTCGTGGCCCTCGTCCGTTCCGTAGAGTTTCCCGTCTTCACCGACGTCGGTGTCGTGGATGAAAGACATTCCGTCGCCGACCAGCCACTCTTCGATCTTCGCGTGCGCTAGTTCGGGGCTCGCGTCGTGCGTCTGTACCACGTCGATCGGCTCCCCGGTGAAACCTGCTGCAAGCACCTCGCTGAATCGCTCGACCTGAGCGTCGGTGACGATGGCCATGTAGCCTTCCATTTTCTGGATCGACTCGGTCCAAGACTCTGCGCTCCGCTTTCCACGGGTGAGCGGATTGCCCACCTGATGGCAGTAGTTGCACTGCGCCACGAATGGCGATCGCTCCTCGGCATCTCTCCAAGGAAGCGAGGTGAGGTGGGCGGACGCAGGGAGCGCGTTGGACCTGTCGATCTCCGAGGCAAACGCCGCGACGGTCAGGTCGACCACACGATGGTCGGCCGCCGAGACGGATACTTTCTGTGATTGATCGGCGAAGCTCGAGGCACGGGCTCGAACGGTGAGATCACCGTCGTAGTCGACTACGATGAGATAGCGTCCCTCGGTGTTCGTGAACACCGTCTGCTTGCGCATCCTGTCGGCACTCAAGACGGTGACCATGGCGCCGTCGACCGGTCGGCCCGCGGACGTCTTGACCACACCCTCCAGGGTGGCGGCGTTCACCGAGCGGGTTGGCCCGAGGGCGGTCAACAGCGCGACTATCGCGATGGCGCTCGTTCTGCTCGGCATGTACGGTCCTCCGTTATTGCGCCGCCCGCGGCCAAGCGGTTCCGGCTTGCTATAGTCGGGGCTAAGAAAATGGCCTGGATCGTCGTCGGCCTTTTGGCCCTGAGCGCCTGCAAGAGTGGCACGCCCGCGCCAGCGGGGGAAGAATCTCCGGTTGAACCATCCGCAACCGCGGAGGAAGCAAGTACACCGACCGAGCCTGCCCCCATCGAGGAGCCTGCCGCTGCGCCGTTCATCTACACGCTGTTCTGAGGCCTCCGCGGGGCTCCGGGCTCAGTTCGTTTTCCCTGTGTTTCCGGTATGATGGCGATAGCGCCGAGGTCCGCGGAACCATAACGGGGGAATAATTACGTATAGACTTCCGGGCCGATCTACTCCCTGGTGAGGTTGGTGGACGCGTCTGGATCAGCGCTGATCGACTTCACAGAGGCGGCCTACGACATGGCGCCGGAGAAAGCCGAGTGGCTGCGTACGTTGATCGAGGCAGGGGCACCCGCGCTTGATCATGGCCTCGGGGTGTTCGCTGCCACCTGCGAGCGCTCCCCCACGCATGCGTCGCTCCTTGTCGACGGCCTCTACGCCATCGGCGCCCCCGACGACCTCGCCGAGCGGATGATCCGCATGCAGCGCGAAATGCCTCCTAGCCTCCTGTGGCTACTGAGTCGCCCCGCGGTGCCCAAGACCATGAGCGAAGCCGCGGAGGACGATATCGAATCGTTCAGGCTCATCATGAGGCACTTCGACTTCGCGAAAGACGGTCTGGGGATGTCATCGTTCGACCCGAACGGGCGCGGGGTGTATCTCGTTGCTCCGCTCCCCAAGGTGACGACACTCACGGAGAAGACGCGCGAGCGCTGGCAGATGGTCGCTTCACATTTCGGAGCCGGCCGCCGGTTGAGGCGCGCCCTCCGAAAGGTGACACCAGAACCGACGACCGAGCTCCCCCACGGTGCTGAAGTGGTGATCGACGCGAGCAGCTTTCGGGTGACTGACGCGCACGGTCCGGCGAAGTCACGGGGCGCACTCGACGCGCTGCGTGAGGCCGCGATCAGCGTGGATCAGGCCCGCGGGAAGATGCGCAAGAGCGATCCGGAGCAAGCACTAGAACTCTGGAAGGCTTTGGTGAGTGGTCGTTGGTCGACCGTGGACTGGTTCGACTCTGACGGTCGACGGTTTGTGCTCGGCATTCCAAACGCACCGAGCATCACCGATCCACGCGGGCTCACCGAACGCGAAATGCAGGTCGTTGCGTACGCGGCATTCGGACTCACCAACAAGATGATCGGCTACAATCTCGGCCTGTCCAATGGGCGTGTATCGATGCTGCTGAGGTCCGCGATGCGCAAGATCGGCGTTCAGACGCGTCCCCAGCTCATCGCCAAGCTTCGTGACTTCGATTCGATCGGCAAGTCAGCACCTTCGTGAGCCCCGCGCCGCCTATCCACGCCTCCTGAGCGGCCCTGGGTCGCACCTGGTCGCGCCTGCGCGTTTCTTGCCCGATTCGACGGTCGGCGGCTACCACAGAGCCGAAGTCGAAATGCGGTTCAACAAGCGCCTTCCTAGCTATCTCCTGGTACTGACCCTCGGCGTGCTCCTCGTCGGGTGCTCGATCACGCGCATGAAGTGGCGGATCAAGCCGGACAAGCCCATGGCAGCCGGCAGGTCCGCCTACCTCGAGGCTCCGATAGCCGTGGCACGGCCGGCGCGCGTTCCCAACATCATCGTCTTGCTCGCCGATGATCTCGGAAAGTACGAAGTCTCGGCGTACGGGGTCGACCACATCTCGACACCCCACATCGATCAGATCGGCGCCGAAGGCGTCGTCTTCGAAGAAGGCTATGTGACGGCGCCCACCTGCGCCCCTTCGCGGGCTGGCATCATGACGGGCCGTGTCCAGAACCGCTACGGCTTCGAGACGCAGATCATGGAGGTCTACCCCACCAACTGGGTGGAATACATCTCAGGCCGATGGATCGTGGACACCGGCGAGTTCGTGGTGGAAGCCAAGCCGTCGTTCCCGTCCGAGTGGCAGGCACACAAGCAGGGAGTGCCGCCCAGCGAGATCACGCTCCCGGAGATTCTAAAGAAGTACGGCTACGCCACCGCGCTAATCGGCAAGTGGCACCTTGGTGTGTCGCACAAGCAGGTACCTCTCGTCAGAGGGTTCGACTACCAGTTTGGGTTCTACGGCGCGTCCTCGCTCTACACACCCGAACGCAACTGGCCGCATATCATCAATCACGAGCACCAGTCGTTCAGCGCGCAGTATCAGTGGACGATGGGTCGGCGCGAAGAGGCCGCGATCCGCGAGAATGGCAAGGTCGTTCGCGAAGATGAGTACCTCACCTTCGCGTTCCGGGACCGAATGAAGAACTACATTCGGGAGCACAAGGATGAACCCTTCTTCCTTTATGCCGCGTTCAGCGCACCTCACGTTCCGTTCCAAGCGCCGGTCGACTACTACTGCAAGTACGCCTACGTCGAGGACGACAACAAGCGCGTGTACTACTCGATGATCTCCGCCCTCGACGACGCGATCGGCGAAGTTCATCAGACCGTCAAAGACGTTGGGATCGAAGAAGACACACTGATCTTCCTATTGAGCGACAACGGAGGGGCGTCATACACCCACGCCACCGACAACGGGCCGCTCAAAGGAGGGAAGCTCACGCAGTTCGAGGGCGGCATCAACGTTCCCTTCATGATGAAGTGGACGGGCAAGATCGCCCCCGGGACGCGCTACGAGAACCCCGTCTCGTCCACGGACATCTTCGCTACTTCGGTTGCCGCCGCCGGCGGCGTGCTGCCGAGCGACCGAGAGTACGACGGTGTGGACTTGCTTCCCTACGTCACTGGGCAGGATGAAGGTCAGCCGCACGAGCAGCTGTTCTGGCGCGCCGATCACATCTGGGCGATGCGCGATGGAAAGTACAAGCTCATCTTGAGCACGCGCGACGGTTGGGCTGAGCTCCACGACCTCGAAGCCGACAAGTCCGAGAAGATCAACTTGCGCGAGCAGATGCCCGAACTCTTCGAGAAACTCCGCCAAGAGCACGAGGACTGGCAGAAGCAGAAGCTTCACAAGAAGCCGATGTGGCCGCGAATCATGGACAAGAAGTTCGTTCTCGATGGCAAGGAATATTTGTTTCCGGCGTAGGTATGAAGAAGCGTTTCGTCGTATCCCTCTTGATGGTGACCTCGGTCGTGGTCTGTGCCTTGCCGTCGGCGAGTCATGCGCAGCAGCCGAAGTTGGACATCAAGGTCTTCGGCGGCGTCGGCGCAACCACGTACGTCTCCCTGCTCGAGACCGGTCGCGAGCGTGACACCGCCGCTGGGTGGCAGGTCGGTTTCGCTGCACGGGTTCGCAAGAGGAAGGCGTTCCTCGAGATCCCCTTCTCATTCAACCGCTGGACCGTCGGCATCGACGATCCGGACTTGGGGAACGTCGCGTTCCAGGTGAACTCTTTCGAGCTACCCATCAATTTGGGATACATCCCCTACAAGAACTCGTACTTCAAGCTGTTCCTCTATGGCGGCTACGTGAATCACTTCAACACGAAGATCATCGCAGATGTACCCACTGTGGGCACGATCAAGCTCCGGCCCAAAGAGGTTGATTTGGCCATCTACCAAGCGATCGTCCGCTTCGGCGCGAGCTTCGATCTCGCGATGTTCAACGTAGACTTCAACTACTCGATCAGCCTGAACAGCGCGTCCAAGACGTCAAACAGGACCGCCTACCACCAGTTGCAGCTCAACTTGGCGTACCTGTTCTAACCGCATCCGCCGGAAGTCCAGGGTGTCCATCCGCGTCCTGCGCTAGGCTCCCCCCATGGACCGGGGCAGCCTCCTCAAGATTGCGATCGCCGCCTTGCTGGCCAGTCTCGTTGCGTGGATTTACGCGAGCGGGACCTACGAGCAGTTCGACCCCGCGACCATGCGCGTTTGGTTCCAGGAGGCGGGGCCATGGGGTGGTGTCTTGTTCGTCGCCGCCTACGCGTGCCTTCAACCCTTTGGTGTGAACGGCCTCGTCTTTCTCCTGAGCGCGCCACTGATCTGGAGCCCCACCGAAGCGTTCCTACTCAACTGGGCCGGGACGGTCGGCACCGGCCTCTTTTCATTTTTTGGCGCACGCTTCGTCGCGCGAGACTGGATCCAGCAGCGTTTGCCTCAGCGAGTGCGACGCTTCGACGACCGACTCAGCACCCGCGGTTTCCGCACGGTGTTTCTGCTCCGGCTCGTCTTCTACACGACGCCAACCGTCCAATGGGCGCTCGGCGTCTCTCGCGTCGCCTTCGCTCCGTTCCTGCTGGGTACCGTTCTTGGCGTCGCCCCCTTCACCCTGATGACAACCCTGATAGGCATCCGCGTCGCCGAATGGATCGAAGCCCACCCGCTCGCGACCTGGCCGTGGACCCAACTCTGGCCAATCCTCATCGTCGCCACCATCGTCATCGCCACCGCCGCCGTCCTCCTAATCCGAAAATGGAAATCCCAAACCCTCGACTGAAACGGGGACAGTCCCCTTTTTCAAAGGGTTAATTCTCCGCGGCGCTCGCCCTTTCCCGCTTCCGTCCAAAGGGGTAATCTCCGTGCGTGGAGAAACTACCGGCGCCCGATCTCCCCGCCTGGATCGCGAAGGAGGTCCCGTTCACGCGCTACCTCGCCGAGGTGGGCGACGGCCTGCGGATGCACGTCATGGAAACCGGTCGCGGCCGGCCCGTCCTCATGGTGCACGGCAATCCGACCTGGGGCTTTCTCTATCGAAAGGTCGCCATGTGCCTACAAGGTCAGGGCCTTCGCTTGATCATGCCCGACCTCATCGGATTCGGCTTCAGTGACAAGCCTCGTGACTTTGCCGCGCACAGCATCCGGAACCACAGCCAGTGGCTTGGTTCGCTGATCGATCAACTCGACCTTCGTGACGTGACGCTAGTGTGCCAGGACTGGGGCGGTGCGATCGGCGTTCATCCGTTTACGACCCGGCAAGAGCGCCTCGGCGCCATGGTCGTCCTCAACACGGTGCTCGATGCCCCAGCCCCAGGCTTCAGGCCCACATCCTTTCATCGCTTCTCCCACGTGCCCTTGGTGAGCGATCTCGTGTTTCGCCTGCTACCGCTTCCGCAGGCAGCGCTGCATCTCGCGCAAGGCGACAGGTCGACCATTCGCGGCGATGTCGCTCGGGCCTACCGATACCCGTTTCGGCACATCCGCGACCGCGTCGCCCCGCTCGCGACCGCGCGAATGGCCGTCGATCGAATGGACCACCCATCCATCCCAGCCCTCGAGGAGTGCGCAGACTTCGCCGGCGCGTTCAACGGACCCAAGGCGATCGTCTGGGGCCGCCGCGACCCGATCATTGCCCGTGCCCTGAAGCGCACCAAGGCGCTCCTCGGCGACCCTCCGGTGACCGAGACCCAGGCCGGCCATTTTCTCCAGGAAGAGGTGCCCGAGGAGATCGCCGCGGCCGTTCTGGACGTCAATCTCAGGCTAAGCCGCGCTTTGACGCAGGCCGCGAAGCAGCAAGCGTAGCGACGCCTGAAATCGCTCTTCCTGTGCCGCTCGCGAAGGGATCGTTCCGCCCAACCAGGTGACGAGACCGAAGTAGTGCGTACTAAAGACCTGCTGTGCTGCGTCCATGGGCTCAATCAATGGATCGAGTTCTTCGCGCCGCTGAGCCTTTTCCACCAGAGTTGCGATTCGCTTCACGACCCCGAACGTCCAAGCGGCGGATTCCGCACGTCGCTCTCCATCGGTGAACAGCAACTCCTTGATGAAGACGCGCCCCAGGCGCCGCTCGCTTGCGTAGCACTGAGTGAGCGCGCCAAATACGTACGTCAGCTCTCCTTCGAGCGTCGACGCCGGCAAGGTGTCGAACGCGCGAACCAACGCAGCATCGATCTCACGCCGCATCAAATGAATCAGCAAGTTGCGCTTCTCAGGGAAGTAGTTGAAGAGCGTGCCCGCGGCGATGTCAGCCGCGTCCGCGATCTCGCGCGTCGAGGTGGACTCGTAGCCACGGGTCCGGAACAGTCGCCAACCAGCCTCTTCGATTCGGCGTAGCGTCTCTGACTTCCTGCGTGCGCGACGGCTCGAAGGTTCCACGAGCCGACTCTCCTGCCGCACGCGACCAGCACCAAGTTTTCCGCATCGCGGCAAACGTTCGACAGCTTACCGAATCACCAGATCGTCCGTTGTGCACGCCCGTTCACTCTATGAACCCGGAAGCACCCGTGATACTTCCACCTACCTTGTCTGATGATTCCCCCAAAGGCATACAGGACCCTATTTGTAGCCCTTTTGGGCCTAGCCCTTGCCTGCGGTGATCCTTCTGAGGTCTCCGAGTGGGGAGGCAACTTCGATGCGGCTACCGAGAAGGTCGTCGGCGGCTGGGCCGCAACGGCGGATCAGATTTTCGCCACCGTCGAGATCCGTCGCGCCGGAGCGACGTCCGGTTTCTGCTCCGGAACCCTGATCTCGCCATCCGTCGTGGTGACAGCGGCGCACTGTGTGGTGATCGAGCCCGAACCCGGGGAAGCTCGGCCTGCGTCCCCAAGCTCGCTACAGGTCGTCGGTGGTCATCTTGCGAGCCGGATCATCGATCCCTCCATGCTGCGTTCCGTTTTCCAAGTTCACGTCCACGAAGGGTACGACCATGACTACATCATGGGCCGAAGCCGCAGCGGAGCGGGGCAGGGCGGCATCGGCTCACCCCATGACATTGCTCTGCTGTTTCTCACCGTACCTTTCGCCCAGCTCCCGAACGCTCCAATGCTCACCATGGAACGCTCCCTCGACCTACTTCGGCACGGCGATGTCGGCTTCGTGGCCGGTTACGGCGTCTACGATCTGGACGACGATCTCACCGGCGAACTCTACATCTCCGATGCAGTGATCGACATTATTGGACCGCAGGAGCTCATGACGCGCCGGGCGGATTCATTCGGTGACTCCTGCTACGGCGACTCCGGCGGCCCCCTCTACGTACCGACCGACGAAGGAGAGTTCCTCGTTGGTTTGGTGTCCCGCGGTCGCTCCGATGTGAAGCGTGACTGCGGCGACGGCGGCGTCTACACGCGACTATCGGTGTACCTTCCTTGGATCATCGAGACCGCCGACGGTCGATTCGACCCGCAACCGATGCCAGCCGAAGATGTCTCGTTCTTGGCGGAAGGCGCCGACCCTGTGAGCGGTCCAAAAGGCGGCGCGCTCAATCGCGTGGACTCCTGCGCTGCGTCCTCGTCGAACTCAGGTGACCAG
>CAYZDM010000041.1:0-11666 GCA_964476875.1 uncultured Sandaracinaceae bacterium
CGCACGGTCGCGAGGCCGAGGCGATCGAAGCGCAGCCAGCCGTCGCCCAAGGAGGCCAGTCCCCCCGCATCCCTGACGAAAAACACGAGATCGGCGTCGCGACCGGTCCGATGAGTTCGGTGCCGTGAATGGGCGCCACCGTGGGGGGTCGACAGATCGCCAATGCGGAGCGGATGCCCCCCCGGAAACGCGTTGGCCACCTCACGCGCAGCACGCTCGATGGCCCTAACCAGCGTGGGCGTGCCAAATCGGGTGGCTTCGCCAGGCCGAACCCGCTGGTAGCCGGCACCCCGATTCGCCAGCCCGACCGGATCGTGGAGGTATCCGCGATCGGCGGTACCCACCGAGATCGTCTGGCCGACGGGCAGGGGCTCGCTCACACAGGAACAGATCACTGCGAAACCGACAACCGTGAAAAGCCTAACCATTCCATATGCATGATAGCGTACGCTTCGGCTTGACGTGCCAAACCCGCCACGTAAGTTTCGCGGCTAACCAATGCCCGAGCAAAACGAAGGATTCATGGACCGCCTCAGCGCCCATCTCGACCGCGGTTGGGAGTTGGTGACGCAAGGCGACTTGAACGGCGCCATGGCGTCCGCGGAGCAGACCCTCGAGCTGGACGGGGACTCCCCCGACGCCCACAACCTCATCGGCTACATCCACGCCGCCAACGGAAGTCTCGACCTGGCCCTCGAGCACTACCGCCAGGCCATCGACCTCAACGAGCACTACCTCGAGGCCATGCTCAACGCGGCCGAACTGCTGATCCACCCACTCGGAAGCTTCGCAGAGGCGATTCGCATCCTTGATCAGGCCCTCGAGAGTTGCCAGACAGCGGACGATATCGCTGACGCTTCGGTCCTGAAGGTCGACGCGCTCCTGCAGCAGGGCGATCGCGCGGCGGCCTCTGAGCTGCTGATGGGACTCCCGGAGGGACCCTTCGAGAACCAGCAGCTCGAGTTCCTGATCGGTCGGGCCCACTTCGAGCTCGAGCAAACAGAAGAGGCCGCGACCCTCATCGAGCGCGCCGCCGCCCGTTCGGACGCGTCACCGGACGTGTTGTACTATCTGGGCCTTCTGCGTGACCGGCAGGGACGTACCGACGAAGCACCACTTGCCTTCCTCAAGACGCGGCACCTCGACGGCATTCTGCCGCGGCCACCCTGGTCGCCCTCCCACGCCCGGTTCGAAAAGATCGTCCAGGGCGCTCTTCGAGAATTGCCTGCCGAGCTGGCACAACGACTCGAAGGCAATCTGATCATGGTGACCGACCTGCCTGGCCTCGAAGTAGTGGCGGAAGGGGTCGATCCTCGCACGCCACTACTCCTAGACGAAATGGCCACGACCGCCGGCGGCGAGGATCAGCGACGGCTGTTCGTGTACCAGCGCAACATCGAGCGACTGATTCGACATCCGCTCGGCCTCCAAGAAGACGTGCTCGAAATCTTGAATCGCGAGCTCGAGGCGCACTTCAATCGGCCGAAGGACGAGGTCCCTTCGACGAAGTTCTCGCCCAAGCGTCAGGCTTGAAGGGCCGCAGGGGCTCCGCCTAGCGCCTGCCACACTCGACTCATGTCTGCTCGTGGGGGGGCTTCCAGCTGAATTGGCTCATCGCCGAACGGAGATGGAAAGCTCACACGCGCACAGTGGAGCATCACACGGCGTGCCGTGACGACGCTGCCGTCGGCCAAGACCTGGCGGCGCTGCCCTCCGTACTGCACGTCGCCGAACAAAGGCGCGCCGGCCTCCGAGGCGTGTACCCGCAGCTGATGGGTCCGACCCGTCTGTGGTTTGAGCCGCAAAAGGTTGGCGTTCGGCGTGCGCGCGACCACCTCGTAGAGAGTGAGGGCGTCACGCCCGCCGCGCCCCGACCCCGCGACCCGCCGCTTGGCGTCCCGCGGATCGATGGAAATCGGCCAAGTCCACTGCCCTTGCGCGGTGGCTAAGGAGTGCGTGGTCACACCGAGATAGGCACGCTCGTAGGTGCCGGCACGTCGGGCTTCGAGAAGGTGCCGGTTCATCTCCGAGTCGAGGGCGAAGGTCACCAGGCCGCTGACCTGGGAGTCGAGGCGAGATGTCGCGTGCGCCTGAAGATGCGGAAACCGAGTACGGACCCAGTGAACCAGACACGGATCGGTCGCGCTCGGCGCGGTGGTCGGCATACCTGGCGGTTTGTGGATGACGAGCAAGCGTCCGTCGTTGTGAACGACCTCGGGTTCAGGGCCCTCCGCCTCAGGCACCCAGGATCTCCACGGTGCCCGCATCCCCATCCAGCCGAACGAGGTCACCATCGCGAAGGGAGCGGGTGGCGTCGGTCACGTTGACGACTGCCGGGACCCCGTACTCCCTCAAGATGATGGCGGCATGTGACAGGGGACCGCCGAGCTCGGTCACAACACCGGACGCGGCGAGAAACAGGGGCGCCCACCCCGTGTCCGCCGCCGCGACGACGAGCACTTCACCAGAGCGAAACTCTGCTGCTTGGGAGGGGTCGCGAAGGATCCGCACCCTCCCCTCAGCCACCCCGCGACTCGCCGGTAAGCCTCGAAGTCGTTTCGATTTTGTCGCGACGCGATCATCGTCCGGCGGGAACCCCACGAAGGTGGTGGGAGGCTCGGGGAGAGCCTGGTTGCGCAGGTACTCTAGGCGACGCCGCTGGACGCGGAGGGCTACCCGTTCATTCTCGTCACGGAGGACCCGTCGCACCTCCACCAAGGTGAGGAAGAAAGCCGCGTCAGGGCCCGCCTCGGGCTCGCGCGCCTCGATTCGGCGTGAGGCGTCGAGGGCCACGCGCCGAAACATCCCGAGGACCTCGACCACGTGACCACGTAGATGTTCCCGCATTCGGGTGAAACGACGGACGACCTCGAGCAACTTCGTGACCGAAGGGCGAAGAGGAAGCGGCACGCTCTTCTTTAGCTTCTCTTCCGCTTCTTTGCGCGCCTGCGGAAGAGCCCGATCACGCGCGCCCAGGTCGGCGGTTCCTGCCAGGTGCGCACGCAGGGTCGCGAACATGAGGGTCGGGTCTTCCGACCATCGCGGCGCGGCTATCTCGGCCTCTCGAATTCCGCGGTAACCGTAGTCTTCGAGGAATCGCTCGAGCGCGTCACGCGTCGCCCCGACCGGAAGACCATTCACAGTCAGATCAGCGGGTTCGGTCACTCGAATCTGCTCGACGACTTCGGGTTCCTCCAGGGCGCGCCCGGCGATCCCCCGCAGCACGAAGCCGGGACGCGCACTGGCAACGTCTTCCAGGCCCGACAGAAGCTCGCGGTAGAAACCCGAGCCGTGATCCTTGGCGAAGGACCGCAGCACGCCGATCAGCACCAGCACCGCCGTGAGCAGGTTGGCGTAGGCGGTCAGCATGATCGATCCGGTCGAATCGAGCAGATGTTCTACGTCGCCCAACATGCGGTCGAGGCCGCTCGGCTCCAAAAGGCGCGGATCGATGCCGTTGATTCGCGCTCGCTCTTCGGCGAAGTACGCTTCGAAGTCATCGATGCGGGCCTGCAATCGGAAATTTTCGCGCGCGTACCGTGAGACGGTTTGGGGCAAGCGCAGAAAGAAGCCCTTGGAACTACGTTGCGCGACTACCTGGTCGAGTTCCGCGGCGTACCGGCCTCCTCCGAGCCGAACCAACGTGGATGGATGGATCCACGGAACCTGCGACATGATCGCGCTGAACTCGGTCAGGTTGATGTAGATACGCCCCCGGAAATCTCCAACGAGCTCCGCGTCCCTCGGAACTGTGCAGCCCATGGCTCCAAACGCGCGGCGGAAACCGAGGTCACTGAACTGGCTGAGCACCGACCAGGTAAGCGGCGTGGCGACCCCGGGAAGCGCCTCTCCCACGTTGGCGTTGCTCCAAACGATCTTGCGCCGGTCCCACGGGCGATCGCGCCGCGAGCCGCGGCGGTTGCGGACGCTTGGAACCACGATGGGGCGCGCTTGAAGTACGTACACCTGATGTTCGGAGATCCCCCATTCGACGTCACGGGGGTCTCCGAAATGAGTTTCGATTCGCGACGCGAGGTCGCTCAAATGCAGTAGTTGTTGCTCGCTCAGCGCGGCGCGTTCCCGTTGCTCCGTGGGCACCTCCACCTCGCGGACGCCGCCGGAACGTTCGAGGACCGTTTGATGCGCCTTGTCGCCGATGATCCGATCGCGGAGCTGCCCAGTGGCCTTGTCGACACGGTACGTGTCGGGCGTAACTCGACCATCGACAACCGCGGAGCCGAGGCCGTACGCGGCGTTGATCACGATCTCGCCTGCATCGCCCGTGAGCGGGTTGACGGTAAACAGAACGCCGGACACCTCCGCCGGGACCATGGCCTGAATGACGATCCCGACCGAGACCGGAATGTCTTCATCGAGCGCGCGCAAGTACGACAGCACCCGCGTGCGAAAGATACTCGACCAGCAAATCTTGATCGCATCGAGAACTTCATCATCGCGCATCAGGTTGAGCAACGTGGAGTGCATTCCGGCTGCCGACGCGCCCTCTTGATCTTCGTGGAGCGCAGATGAGCGAACAGCAAAACTGGTGGCGCCTTCATCCCGCAGGGCCAGCAGAGCGTCAGTCACGCTCCGAACCACGTCCTGAGGCAGGGTCGCGTCTCGAACCCGCCCCGCAATCGCCTGCAATCGACTGTCTGCCACATGCGGACTGTGCAGGAGCGCGCGCGGGCGTTCTTCGATCTCGAGGACGCTGGAAAAGAATGAGTCGCCCACCCATCCTGGCATTGCGTATGCAGCCGGAACGGGAAACCCTGCCCGAGCCAGCGCTGCCAGGCCACGTGCCTTGCCGCCATAGCCAGACGCCCTTCGAGGCACGACCGATTCGATTCGCTTCAATACCCGAGGCATGTCGACCGTCGGGTTCTAGCGCACGCCTGGAGGGGGGTCATGCGGGGGGAATGGACGCGGGGGTGCCGCGGCGCTATGAACGCGCCGTGGTCGAGATGGACGACGATCATTTTCATGATCAATGTGGCGTGTTTGGGGTGTTTGGGGCCAAGGAGGCATCGAATCTGGCCTATCTCGGCCTGCATTCTCTGCAGCATCGAGGGCAGGAAGCCGCCGGCATCGTCTCGAGCAATGGCGAGCAGCTCTTCGTCCACCGCGGGATGGGCTTGGTCCAAGATGTGTTCACGGCCGATCAGCTCGACAAACTGCCCGGGAGTAGCGCCATCGGTCACGTTCGCTACACGACCGCGGGCGGAAGCCACATCAAGAACGCACAACCTCTCGCTGTCGACTGCGGGCACGGTTCGATCGCCGTCGCGCACAACGGTAACCTGACCAACGGTCTCGCGCTTCGTCACCAGCTCGAACGGGACGGCTCGATTTTCGCTTCTGATAGCGACACCGAAGTGTTCGTTCATCTGATCGCACGCTCCAAAGCTCAAACCATGGTCGACCGCGTGGCCGACGCTCTACACCAGGTGGAAGGAGCCTACTCGCTAGTCTTCCTTTCGCCAGACGAGTTGGTGGCAGTGCGCGACCCGTACGGGTTTCGGCCGTTGTGCCTTGGCGAGCTGGACGGCGGGTATGTCTTGGCATCGGAGCCGCCGGCATTTCAGTTGATCGGCGCCAAGTACATTCGTGATATCGAGCCCGGCGAGTTGGTGGTCATCAACAAAGATGGCCTGCGGAGCGTAAGACCGTTTCGCACCGACCCCGAACGCCGACACATGTGCATCTTCGAGTACGTGTACTTCGCTCGCCCCGACGCTTCCTTCGATGGGATCAGCGTGTACGACGCCCGGAAACGAATGGGTCGCGCGCTCTTCGAAGACCAGCCTGTCGACGCCGATATGGTGGTCCCCGTGCCCGACAGCGGTGTCGCCGCGGCGCTTGGCTACGCAGAAGCCGCTGGGATTCCATTCGAGTTGGGTCTGATCCGGAGCCACTACGTCGGGCGCACCTTCATCGAGCCAGCCCAGTCGATTCGCCACTTTGGCGTTCGTCTCAAACTACACCCGGTGCTGAGCCTCCTCGAAGGCAAGCGCGTCGTTGTCGTCGACGACTCGATCGTGCGTGGGACCACGAGCCGCAAGATCGTGAAGATGATTCGCGATGCCGGCGCCACGGAAGTGCACCTCCGAATCAGCTCCCCTCCCACCAGCTGGCCGTGCTTCTACGGTATCGACACGCCAACTCGCGAGGAGCTCATCGCGGCCCACAAATCCGTCGACGAGGTCAACGAGTACGTCACGGCCGACAGCCTGGGTTATTTGTCCCTCGACGGCCTCAAACGCGCCGTCGGCGGAGATGGCTTCTGCAGCGCGTGCTTCAGCGGGCGCTATCCAATCCCGATCACAGACGAGCTCGCGCCGCGACGCCAGTTGCCGCTCGTCGGCGTGTAGAACCGCGGTAGACGTGCGCTACGGATGCGCCTGGAACCACCGCAGGATCGCGGCGTTGACGATTGCCGGTTGTTCCAAGTGCAAGAAGTGCCCGGCGTCGGCCAGCTCCACGCTTTCGAATAGCGCGCTGTAGTGTTCTTCTTGATCTTCGGCGATCTCGGAACCGGTGCAGCCGTCACGGTCGCCGTGCAAGTGCATCGTCGGCACCACGATGGGACCCGCGTTCATCGTCGCGCGAATCTCACGCACGGAAGTGAGCGACGCCATCGCGCGGTAGTACTTCAACGGCGCTGGCATGCTCGCCCGCAGGCAGACCTTGATCTCTTCGAAGTAGTCGGCACCCGGATCGAAGCCCGGTGACCAGGTGCGCCAGAGTCGTTCGATGAGACCGTAGTCGCGAAGCTTCACCAGACGATCGGAGATGACCGGTAGCTGAAAGAGGCCCATGTACGCGCTGCGCCAGAGCTGGCGAGGATAGCGCTCGACGTTGGTCTCGAAGGCCATGACGTGGGGAACCGCGAGTGTGACCCCCGCGCGAAACCGATCGGGACTCAGGGCCATGGCGTACTGAGCGATGACGGAGCCCCAGTCGTGGCCGACGATCCGCACCGGATCGGCGGGAGACAGTTCGTCGATAAACGCGAGGATCGTCCGCGCCAGGGTCGGAATGTCGAACGGGCCATCGAGAGAGGACGGCGCGTAGCCCGGAAGCCAAGGGCTCACCACCTGGTAGCCCGCCTCATCGAGGTGCGCGGCGAGCGGAGCCCAGGTACGAGGAATGTCAGGGAAGCCGTGGAGGCAAATGACCAGCGGCGCGTCTTGTGCCCCTGTAGACAGATACGAAAGCCCGGTTGGCTGTGAGCGAAGTCGGTGCATCGGGGCGAGTCTACGAGAAGAACTCGGCGAGCGCTTCCGCGAGACGGGCGGCAAACGAGTCCTCGACGATGAGATCCTGGCGCGCCTCGATCTCGAGTGCGCATCGGCCGAACTCTCGGGCATGGCGTACCGGCGAGTAAGCGAGACCTACCTTCCCGGACCATGGCTCGTTCGGCGCGACGTGAAACCCGGCAGCCGCGAGATGGCGAACGAGCGCGTGTCCGGGCCCCTCGTCGTGGTCAAAGAGGACGCCGATCTCCAGCGCGCGTACCTCACCTTCATAGTTGTCGGTAAAGGTGTGTATCGAGAATACCGTATCGGCTCGGCTACGCTCCACCAAGGCGCTGAGCGCGGCGTGGTACGGCAGATAGAGACGAGCGATTCTCTGTTGGCGGTCGGCGTCGAGAAGGGCCTGATTGAGGTGCACAGTCCTGCCTTCGGCGTTCTCCCGGAACAGTGTCTCGGAGCCGATAGGTCGATTAGGATCGACTAAAAGGCGGGAAAACGTCGACAGCGCCGCCGGCGCATTCATCAACTCGGCTACCCTTCGTGTGAACGCGGCCGCGCCGAGATCGCTCGCCCAATGCGTGTCGACGAGCCAGCGATCCTCTTCAGGCCAGATCCAGGGCTCCGGCAAGTTCGCCGATGCGTGCTCGCACGTGAACAGCAAACGACCTTCGAGGTCGCCATCGATCTGTTCCACTGCTTCGATCGAATTCATGATTCAATTGTAAGGCAAGTCTCGAAAAGGTGAGCTCACCAATGACACTGAACAATTGAGCGGTATACTCGAAAAAGTAGCCGGGGGGGCGACAGAAAGAACAAACACGTGCCGCATCCCGACGAAGAACCGGAGCTCCCCGGAAGAGCCACCAAAGCGGCACGGCGGCCAAGCTACTTTCGGAAGAAGCGCCGCGACACCACCACCAAGGTGGTTCGCGTCCTACGTGAACGTTCGACCGCCGAGCCCGAGGTGAGTCACGTTGTGCAAACCCCGCGAGCACGCCAAGAACAGTGGAGCGACGTGATCAACCAAGCGCCGATGCTTCCGGATCCCCTGCTCCAGCGGCCGATGCCGCCCCCGGCGCCATTGCCCTCCGAGGCGTCGAGCAACAGCTCTCCTCTCCCTGGATGGCTCGACGACCGACAGAGGCGCAAGCGCATCGAAGACCTAGTCGGCACGGTCGCCCTCAGCGTCATGGTCACCGCGATGCTAATCGCCATGTGGCTAAGAATGACCGGCCCGTAGGGCTACCTACTTGAACATTGGTTCGTAGTCGGTGTCCTACAGGAACTTCTCACCATTGCCCAGCTCGACGAGCCAGCACGCAGCAGCCTGCTTGGGCCGAACGCTTGGCATCCCAGGGCCAAGCGCCACCACGCGCATCTCATCGTCCCCGAGTGGCTCGGATCCGGGATAGTACACGTCGAGCTCTGTTGGTTTCGCCGAGGCCGTTTCGGTGAGAGGCTCAACCCGTCCCGCGCGACCATCTTCGCGCCCCCACACGTACCCGCCGACCAAAACAACAGCCAGCACCGCCAGCACGGTCGCTCTCTCGGACGACTCGCGTCGCTGACAGCGTCACGGTCGACGATCAACCCTTGCGAAAAGGGGACTGTCCCATTTTTTAGAATTCGGGGCGGTCTTGGTGTTGGCCGAACACGGAGCGGAAGACGTCGCAGATCTCTTGTTCCGTGCAGTAGACCTTCGCGGCGTCGATGATGCCTGGCATGACGTTGCGGTCGGTGCGGCAGTCGTCCGCGACGCGCGCTAGGGCCTTGGAGACCGCGCCGTCGTCGCGGTCGGCCTTGACCTTGGCCAGGCTTTCGACTTGCTCCTTTTGAATCGACTCGTCGACTCGGAGAGTCGGAATGTCGGGCTGCGCGTCTTGCTCGTACTTGTTGACGCCGACGACCGTCTTCTCGCCGCTTTCGACTTGGCGCTGGAGCCGGTACGCGGAGGCGGCGATCTCACGCTGCGGATAGCCGCGCTCCACGGCTTCGACCATGCCCCCGAACTCATCGATCTTGCGGATGTAGTCCATCGCTTCTTCTTCGATTCGATCGGTCATCCACTCGACGAAGTAGCTCCCCGCCAACGGATCGATGGTGTTGGTGACGCCCGATTCCTCGGCGATGATCTGTTGAGTACGAAGCGCCACCGTTACGGCTTCCTCGGTGGGAAGCGCAAATGTCTCGTCGAGACTGTTCGTGTGAAGCGACTGCGTGCCACCCAACACCGCCGCCAGAGCTTGGAGCGCCACCCGCGAAACGTTGTTGTACGGCTGCTGAGCGGTGAGCGACACGCCAGCTGTCTGCGCATGTGTTCGAAGCATCAACGACTTTGGGTTCTTTGGATTGAAGCGGTCCTTCATCAGCCGTGCCCACATCCGACGCGCGGCACGGAACTTCCCGATCTCCTCGAAAAAATCATTGTGCACGTCGAAGAAGAACGACAGCCTCGGCGCGAAATCATCGACATCCAAGCCGCGATCGACTCCCCACTTCACGTACTCGAGCCCGTCTGCGATGGTGAACGCAAGCTCTTGCGCTGCCGTCGAGCCCGCCTCGCGAATGTGGTAGCCGCTAATGCTGACGCTGTTCCAACGAGGTGCCTCGTTCGCGCAGAACTCGATCGAATCGGTGACGATTCGCATCGCCGGACGTGGCGGCACGACCCAGGCGTGCTGAGCGATGAACTCTTTGAGACAGTCGTTTTGGACAGTCCCGCCAATCTTGTCTCGGGGAATCCCTCGCTTGTCGGCTAGTGCAACGTAGAAGCCGAGCAGCACAGCCGCCGGCCCATTGATGGTCATCGACGTCGTGACTTGGTCCAGCGGGATTTGATCGAACAAGACTTCCATGTCGTGGAGCGTGTCCACCGCGACCCCGACCATGCCGACCTCACCAAGCGAGCGCGGCGAGTCACTGTCGTATCCCATCAGGGTGGGGAAATCGAAGGCCGTCGAAAGGCCGGTCTGACCTTGGGCGAGCAGGTATCGAAACCGCTCATTTGTCTGCCGTGGTGTCCCAAAGCCCGCGAACATGCGCATCGTCCAGAGCCGACCGCGGTACATCGTGGGCTGAACGCCTCGTGTATAGGGGAACTGACCCGGGAACCCGAGGTCGCGCTGGTACCGGTCATCCGAATCGGCCGGTGTCAGAAGGTCGGGCACCTCGAGGTCGCTATGGGTGACGAAGCGTTCCTTGCGCAGGGGGTGGCGATCGGTCGCGCTCTGCACGTCGCGCTCTCGCCACTGCGTAGCCTCGTCTCTCAAGCCGGCTTTGTCGTCACCTGGCTGCTGGCTGGACGCCAATTTCTTCGGGGGGTCCGCAGTCACAGGCACCTCCTGCTAGTTCTCTACCGTGTCCTCGGAACCTGGGAAAGGCAAGACCTCCCCGCGAATCACCTGCAACATGCCGTCGACTTCCAATGCCACTTCGAGTTCGGGGCTGGTTTCCAAAAATCGCTCGAGAAAGAGCTTCGCCGCCTGGTTCTCGCCCTTTTGAAAATGGGCGGTGCCGACGAGAAACAAGCCGTCGCCGTCGTCTTCCTGCTGTTGAAGAACGCGCTTTCCCATTCGAATCGCGCGGTCGTACTCGCCCATCATCCGGAGGGTCTGCCCGGCCCCGATCATGGCGCCCACGTAGTCAGGCGCGAGTCGCAGTGCCTCGACGTAGCTCTTGAGCGCCTCCGGAAACGCTTCCTTCTGGAAGTAGGCGTGACCGAGGAAGTGAAGCGCGTACTCGTTTTCCGGATCCTCGTGGGCAACCCGCAAGAGCTCGTCGATCGCGCGAGCCGCCTCGCCGGCGTGCAGCAACTCCATGCCTTCCTCGGCAGCCTCCCATCGCTCCGACTGGGCGTCGTCCACCGGCGGCTGTTCAGTCACGGTTACCGTAGTCGATGGAGCCTGCCCGAGTTCGATCGCGCGGCTGAACGCCGGACGCCAGCGTTCCGAGTGCGAGCACGAGGAACAAGACGCCTCCGATGAGGAGCGTGATGCCCATCAACTGACGGTTGTCGAGTGCCCAGTAGCAAATGCCGGCGATCGCCAACGTCAGGACGGCAACGGCAGCCGACATGCGCAACTGCAATCGGCGGCGGCGTTGCGCGATGGCCTCCGCCTCGAGCTTGGCTTCCTTGGCTTCCCTAGCGCGCTCCTTGCGAGCTTGGCGCCGGTCGTTCGGTTTCTTAGCCATGCCGGGAGCATACTACTGAATTGCTCGACGAGCCCGCTCAGCCAAATGGCCGTCGGAGACGAGCTCCAAGTAGTTCTCGTACGCTGCTCTCGCCGCAGGGGAGTTGTCGCTCGAAAGCGCCTCTCCAAGATAGAACCACGCGTCAGGCGGGGTACCAGCCAGGGAAATCGACTGCCGAAACAGTTGTCGCGCGGCGTCCCGCTCGCCTCGTTCGTAGTG
>CAYZDM010000042.1:0-11639 GCA_964476875.1 uncultured Sandaracinaceae bacterium
GGTCGGTGAGCGAATCGTAACGATCGAAGACGCGGCCGAGTTGAGTCTAGGCCAGCCGCATGTGGTCTCTCTTGAAGCGAAGCCTCGAAACCTCGAAGGCCTCGGGGGATACAGCATTCGTGACTTGGTGAAGAACGCGCTTCGCATGCGACCGGACCGAATCATCGTGGGCGAATGCCGGGCGGGCGAAGCCATCGACATGCTTCAGGCCATGAACACAGGGCACGAGGGCTCCATGACCACGACACACGCCAACAGTGCCGCGGATGCGCTCAAACGCATCGAGACGCTGTGCCTGATGGCCGGTCTCGATCTATCGACCAGGACCATCCGCGAGCAAATCGCCACAAGTGTCCACGTCATCGTCCAACAGACCCGCTTCTCCGACGGAACTCGCAGGTTGGCATCGATCACCGAAGTGGGTCCGTTGAGCGACAATGGCGAGATCGTGTTGCATGACATCTTTTCGTTCCACCGCATCGGTATCAACCCTGCCGGTGAGATCCTGGGAGAGCACCGAACGACGGGGTATGTCGCGAGTTTTCTCGATGAATTCGCAAGCCAGGGGTTGCTTGGCACGGGAGAGTACCTGTGATGCTCTCATCTTGGCCCCTGTTTGTTGTCGGCGGGGGCTTGCTGATCGGCGGTGCCGCTGCGTTCACCTACTTCACCGTCGCGGCGGATGGTGGCCCGATAGACAGGCTGTTGCGTGGGTACGCCGCTCGGCTGGATCACCATGCGGGCTTTCTTCTGATGTCTTGTCGTGGAACTCAGATAGCCAAGAGCCAAGCGCTCATGTCAACGGGGCTCCTCGCGCTCTTCGCCATCACCGGAATACCTGCATGGTTCGTGCTGGCCTTGTTAGTTGCCGCAGCACCTCCCTTCGTGCTGCGAAAGCGCCACGGCGCGCGTGTGGCCCAGTTGGAACGCCAGCTGGATACCTGGCTTCTCATGTTGGCGAATGCGCTCAAGGCGACCTCTTCGGTTGGCGAAGCCATCGCCTCGACGGCAGCGCTGGTGCCGAAGCCGTTCAGCGAAGAGATAGACATCTTTGTGAAAGAGATACACCTCGGCACGCCCCTCGATCGCGCGATCCACGCCTTGTCTCGTCGCATCAACAGCACATTGATCTCGGGAGCGCTCACCGCGATCGTCGTAGCAAGGCGGACTGGAGGGAATCTGCCACAAACTCTAGAGCGCGCCGCCGCGGCATTGCGCGAAACTACTCGACTCGAGGGAGTGCTCCGCTCCAAAACCGCCGAGGGACGCGGCCAAGTGCTCGTCCTAGCCTCGGTGCCTTTCATACTCGGTCTGATCATCCTTTGGCTCGACCGATCTTGGTTCGATCCGATGCTGGATCATCCGGTCGGTACCGCGATCCTCGTCGCCTGTTCCGTTGCATGGACGTTCGCCGCGCTCTGGGCTCACCAGATCGCAAAGGTGGAGTTGTGATCGGTTGGCTAGACGTTCTGCTCTCGCTAGCTTTCACTACGATACTTGCGGGCTCTGCCTTACTCGCTTTCCAGCTCGCGGGGACCCCCATAGCGGCACGACCGACGCTCGGATACCGTGGGCTCAAGCGTTCGGCCTCCCTCAGTCATTCGTCGATCTTCAAGGCAGTTGAACCGTTGGTTCGCGCACTCGCCGCGTGGTTCGCCGTGTTACCGCTCGAGCGAGTCCGCAGGCCCCTCAGGCTCTCTCTGATTCATTCCGGCGAGTACCTAGGTCTCTCAGAAGACGAGCTGATCGCGCTATCCGTCCTCTTCGGTCTGGGACTCGGCACGGTCAGCCTATTGGTGTGCGACGTCTTGCAACTGCCTCAACCGTTGAGCGCCCTCGGCCTAGTCGTAGGCGTTCTGGCTCCATGGTTTCGCGTGGCAACCGTGGCCAAGACACGCGCGAGATGCATCGGTCGGCAGCTTCCGGCTGCCGTAGAACTTGCGGCGATGTGCATGGGTGCCGGGCTCGATTTCCCAGGATCGCTTCGCCGCATCACTGCGGGCGCTTCGGATGCGCGTGATCCGTTGACCGAGGAGTTTGCCCGTGTGCTGCAGGAGCTCGATCTCGGACACACTCGAAAGAGCGCGATGGAGGGCTTTGCACTCCGGGTTCCGATCGACCAGGTCCGCGAACTGGTCAATAGCGTCGTGCAAGCCGAGGCCAAAGGAAGTCCGCTCGCCAGCGTGTTGATCGTTCAGGCGCAAACCCAGCGCCTGCGCCGCAGTATCGCAGCGGAGGAAACCGCAGCGGATGCGGCGCTCATGCTCCTAGGGCCCATGACGCTGATCTTTCTATGCGTCATCGCTCTGCTCCTAGGGCCCGTCGTGGTTCGCTTCATGACTGGGGGATTGGGGCCGGCGTGAGGACTCGGCTCGGCTCCATAGGTTTGGGCGTCGGCGCCATCGCGGTCGGGATGGCCGCACTTGCGTACTGGCTGGGTGTCAGGGGCGACTCTGTTGGGCAGCATCATTCTCCCGACGAGTTCCCCGAACTATTCGCAGCCCAGGCGAGCTGTCCTCTTCGTGGCGATGCTTCTGACACCGCCGAAAAGTTGGAAGAGATCGCCCGGCTCCGGTTGGACCGGTACGCCTACGATCCGAGGGATGGTGTGCGTGCGGTGCAACGCTACGAAGAAGCGGCATCATGCTATTGGGCCGCCCGTGACGAAGTCGCCGCTCACCGCGCGCGTCGCGCGGCTGCTGCACTTCGCAAGCTCGTGAACACCGACTACGCGGCGGCGCGGCTCAACCTATTCAATGCCGTCGAACAGAGTAGGTGGACCGCAGCGCACAGCGAGATCCGTCGGTTGCTCTTTCTGACCGATCACCTTGGGAGGCACGGGTATGTTGAATGGCTCAACGAGATCGCGGGACCCATCTGGGCCAAGGCGCATGAGGGGTCGTAACCGCGCAAACGGCCCCCTGCTGGTCGTTTGCGCTCTGGTTATCGGCGGCTGCCATCCCCCGACGCTTCGCGACAGTCTCGACCTTCAGGCCGAACTGGCCAACGTGACTACGGATGACCTCCTGGTTCTGGCGCTCTCTCACGCACGGTCCGGCGATCTACTTCGGGCCGAACAGTACCTGAGCGCGGCTCGCCAGCGCGGTCGAGATGAAGCGGGTGTTGTCTATTGGCTAGTGCGAGTGTGTGTCGCCGCGAATCGCTACCAGTCAGCCCTGACTCACGCGGCCAACCATCTGCGCGATCATCCCCTCGATTGGCCGCTTCGTCTCGTAGTCGCGACCATTCATGAGGCCCTCGGGC
Source organism: uncultured Sandaracinaceae bacterium (assembly GCA_964476875.1). Taxonomy (GTDB): domain Bacteria; phylum Myxococcota_A; class Polyangia; order Polyangiales; family Houyiibacteriaceae; genus SG8-38. The sequence goes on from CAYZDM010000042.1 coordinate 3,265, forward strand.
ACAAAGCCCTGGCACGGTCGGAGTTCGAGCGGATCGTGGCCGCTCAACCTTTGATGGCGTTGCCGCACTATCGGCTCGCGATGCTCTACCGGGAGGGTTCCACCGAACCAACCCGCGCCATCATGCACCTCCAAGAGTACCTCAAACTGGAACCGGGAGGCCCTCACGCCGCAGAAGCTCGGTCAGCATTGAACGAAACGGTCGCCTTGACCCTGGTCCCGGCAGCACTTCCTCCCTCTGGGCCAACGCAAATACAACGTGAGGTCGCACGATGAGCGTCCCGGCATACGTGTTCGACCGAACCGTGGCATCGCTCTTTGCCCCTATCCTCCCTTTTCTGAATGGGGATGACGTTACCGAGATCATGATCAACGGCTACGACGAAATCTACGTCGAGAGGGCGGGACGATTGTATCGGACGACTAGTCAGTTCGCCTCTGAGCATGCGTTGATGTCCGCGCTTCGAAACCTCTCGCAGTTCGTCGGCCGCGAACTCACACCTCATCACCCGATCCTGGAAGCGAGACTCCCCGACGGTTCACGCGTCCAAGCGATCATACCGCCCGCTGCTACCTCCGGTCCGGTCGTGTGTATTAGGCGCTTTCAGCGCCAGCGGTTGACGCTAACGAGGCTCGTCGACCTGGGTACGCTGTCGCAGAGCACGGCGACTCTTCTACGGGACGTGCTCGCCAGGCGCGATAACGTAATCGTCAGTGGCGGCAGTGGGTCGGGCAAAACCTCCATACTGAATGCGCTGGTATCGCTGGCGTCCGACGACGAGCGCGTCGTCGTCATCGAAGACTCCCAAGAACTTCAGCTGGGGCTGCCCCACGTCGTCCATCTAGAGGCCCAACCAGCCCGTGCCTCGGGCCGGGGCCCTGTGTCCATCCGCGAGCTGCTCCGAGCGACGCTTCGCATGCGTCCCGACCGTATCGTGATCGGCGAGATACGTGGCGGCGAGGCGTTGGATCTCATGCAGGCCATGACCTCGGGCCATCGCGGTTGCCTCTCGACCGTTCACGCAACGCGGCCGATCGACACCCTCAGTCGCCTCGAAACGATGGCGCTCATGAGCGATGTAGACGTACCGATCAACTTGCTCCGCGCCCAGATCGTCTCAGCCGTTGACACAATCGTGCAGGTCTGCCGGCAACCCGACGGCTCGCGCGAGGTGGCGTCCGTCAGCAGGGTGAAGGCCTACAATCCCTCCAATGGCTATCGCCTCCATCACCTCTTTGAGCGCTCGCCGGAATCGAGGAGCCTGAATGAGTGAGCTTCGGACCGCAGTCATGCACGAGACGGAAGACGACAGAACTGTCATCGACCCCATCCGGCTCGCTGTTCCGGAGGCCCCTTTCGAGGGTTCCGGCCGCGCACCGCGTTCTCCTGACCCGATCGAACGGCTCGGCGAATCAGAAGCGGGCGCGCGTGACTGGCGCACGGTGCTCCTGTCACAATGGCGCAAGGCCTTCGTGGTTGGCACGGTCATTGTATTCGTCGGTCTCAGTGGCTTGGCGATGCAGCAATGGAGGGTCGCTAGCGCCCTTCGAGCGACGCTTGCCGATATCAATCTACCTGGATCCATGGCTGATCATGAGGCGCGGCCCCACTTTCCGGAGCTCGGTCACGCTCTCGGCGTGCAAGCGAAACCGATCAACGGCGAGGAACGAAGTCCAGTGCCAAACGACCGAGCGGACGCGGAGAACCGAGGCGCAACATTGGTCGCCTCAAACGACTTCGACGCGGCGCTCGACTACTATTCCTCGCTCGCCGCGGTCCATCCGGACGAGCCCGTGTTCAGAGACATGGTCGCGGTGCTGAGGACGAAGCTCGGGTGCGCTGCGCCCGGCGATTGGGCGAGCCCCGCATGTCGATGACCACGGCGATCCCGGTTATCGCGGCAGCCGCCGTACTCGTCTCGTGCGACGCACCAGAGCGCGCCCATTGGCTCCACGCGGTGAAGTTCGTCGTAGAGTCTGACCCGGGCGTCCCGCTCGCGCGGACGCAGATCCTGGTCGACGGAGAGCTCGTAGGTCATAGCGACGCGCAAGGTATCCTGTGGGCCACGGTTCGCGGCGCCATCGGGGAGCAACTGAGAATCAAACACGACTGCCCTGCGGGATACGTCGCACCCCCCGAACCAAAGTTTCTTCGCCTCTGGCGCGTCGCTGGCATAGGGACCTCCGACGCCACAGCTGTCGAGGTCACCCTGAGCTGCAAACCCGAAGATCGGCTCGCGGTCTTCGTCGTCCGCACGAAGAACGGCCATGACCTCCCCGTCACCCTCAACGGCGTGCAGATAGCCCGCACCAATCGACTCGGCGTGACTCACTTCTCGACGCGAGGCACTCCTGGCACGGAGTTTGTGGTCGAGTTGGACACGCGAGAGCGACCGCGGGTGCTCCCATCCCGTCCGACTCATCTCTTCAGTTTGCAGGAGGCCGACGAGATATTCGTCCTCAATCAGTCTTTCGACGTCCGAGACGTGCCCAGACGCCGGCGACCACGCCGTAATAGAATCATCAAAATTGAGTAGACGACCGGCCACGTACTATAACCGTGGCGATGGGTGATCGGGCGGACGTTATCGTTGTGGGAGCTGGGCTGTCTGGGCTTTGTGCAGCGCGGAAGCTTCGGGCCGAGGGCGCTTCGGTGAAGGTTGTGGAGGCGCGCGACCGTGTTGGCGGGCGAACTCGAACCGAGCAGATCGGGCAAGGCACGTTTGACGTTGGGGGGCAGTGGATCGGCCCCGGGCAGAAGCGCTTGCAGGCGCTTGCGAACGAGCTTGGGATCCAAACGTTCCCGACGTTTACCAAAGGGAAGAAGGTGCTGGAGGTCGATGGGAAGGTGTCGACCTACAAGCGGTCGATTCGCTCGATGTCTGTGCCTAACTTGATTCAGATGCAGGGCGCGTTGAGTTACCTCCAACGGGTGGCCAAACGGATCTCGCCTGCCGGTCCAATGACCGCGGAGGGCGCTGAGGCACTCGACGGGGAGACGCTCGAGACGTGGCGAGCGCGTTTTGTTAAGTCCAACAAGATCAACGCGGTCATGGATGCCGCTATCCGCACGATTTTTGGCGCAGAGGCCCGAGATCTATCGGCGCTCTACTTCCTGATGTATCTCAACGCGGGCGGCGGAATGCTGAGCCTTTCGGAGGCACGTGGCGGCGCGCAACAGGATCGCTTCGTTTCCGGGGCGCAATCGATCTCGCTGAAACTTGCTGAGGAAATGGGCGACGCCGTTGTGCTTGGGTTCCCGGTTCGCAAGATCGTGCAAGGCGGCGACAGCGTGGATGCAGTTTCGGACAACCAAACGATTGGCGGGCGCTACGCTATCGTCAGCGTGCCACCTGTTCTTGCAGGGCGCATCGACTACGAGCCGGCGGTTTCGGTTGGTCGCGACCAAGTCACGCAGCGCTTCGCCATGGGTGCTGCCGTCAAAGTGCTGCTGACGTATGAGCGCGCTTTCTGGCGTGAGGCGGGGTTCTCAGGCGAAGTCGTGAGCTCGGACGGGCCGCTCAGCGTGGTCTACGACAACACGTCGCATGATGGTCGCCAGCCTGCGCTCATTGGATTCGTGGTCGGAAGCCAGGCACGGCAGTGGTCCTCCCAACCGTTGGCCGATAGACAGCGCCGCGTGACGGGTGCGCTCACACGATACTTCGGAGATGAAGCTGCTTCGTTCCAAGATTACCGCGAACTCGATTGGAGCGCGGAGCCTTGGTCGCGTGGCTGTCCGGTTGGCGGGCTTCCACCGGGGGTGCTCACCCACTCTTTCGCGCATCTTCGCAAGCCCGAGGGCCGAGTTCACTGGGCCGGGACCGAGTCGGCCACCGAGTGGATCGGCTACATGGAAGGCGCCATTCAGTCGGGCGAACGAGCCGCCGACGAGATACTGAGGCGTCTTTAACCCTTCGAAAAAGGGGGCAGCCCCCTTTTTTACGGGCTTGGGGTTAGGCGGACGGTGACGTCTTTGGAGGCGGGGGTGAAGCTGCCTTCGGCGTATCGGTTGAGTGGGACGAGGACGTTGGCTTCGGGGAAGTACGTGGCGACGCAGCGACGCGGGATTGGGTAGGGGACGACGGTGAAGCGAGGGGCGATGCGGTGTTCGCCTCCGAAGTCGTTGGTGATGTCGACCTTGCTGCCTGCGGTGAGGCCAGCTTCCCGCATGTCGTTCTCGTTCACGAACACGACGCGTCGGCCGCCGCGGATGCCCCGATATCGATCGTCGTTTCCGTACACAGTGGTGTTGTACTGGTCGTGCGTGCGCACCGTCATCATGCGGTAGGCGCCTTCAGGAAGAGAAAGGTCGGGGGTTGCGTTGATGGTGAAGCGCGCCTTGCCACCGTCGGTGTTGAACTTGCGATCGCGCGCGCTGTTGTACAGATGGAATCCCCCGGGCTCGCGCACTCTCGAATTGAAATCTTCGAAGCCGGGGATTGTTTGAGCGATGAGATCGCGAACGCGGTCGTAGTCTTCGACCAGCCAGCACCAGCTCACCGGGATCTCCGTCCCGAGCACCTCCTGCGCCAGACGCGCGACGATCGCCGACTCACTGTGGAGGTCTGGCTCAGCCGGCTTGAGATGACCATGCGAAGAGTGGACGACGCCCATGGAGTTCTCTACCGTGACGAACTGCGGTCCGTATGCCTGCGCGTCGACTTCGGAACGCGCGAGGCAGGGCAAAATGATCGACCATTTGCCCGACACTAGGTGACCGCGGTTGAGTTTGGTGCTGACGTTCACCACTAGTTCGCAGCCTTCCAGGGCCTGGGCGGTGCGCTCCGTGTCAGGCGTGGCCTGGAGAAAGTTGCCACCCATCGCGAAGAACACTTTCGCGCGCCCGTCGAGCATCGCGTGAATCGCTTCGACAGTATTGAAGCCGTGATCGCGTGGCGGCTCGAAGCCGAACACCTCTTGGAGCCTATCGAGAAACGCTTCAGACGGGCGGTCGTGAATGCCCATCGTTCTGTCGCCTTGAACGTTGCTGTGCCCGCGGACGGGGCATGTTCCTGCGCCGGGCATTCCGATGCTGCCGCGCATCAAGAGGAAATTGACGATCTCCCGCACATTGGCGACGCCGTTCTTGTGCTGGGTAAGGCCCATCGCCCAGCAGACGATCGTCTTTCGACTGCGCAGGATGATCTCGACTGCTGTCTCGAGATCCGATCGGCTGACACCGGCCGCGTCGGCTAGTGCGTCGATGTCTTGCGTTTCGAGGTGCGCGCGAAGCTCGGTAAAACCATCCGTGTATAGACCGATGAAATCTTGGTCGAGGACTTCACCGGGCCTGCGCCTTTCGGCTTCCAGTAGTAGGCACATCAGAGCCTTCATCAGGGCAACGTCCCCGTTGATCTGCACCTGAAGGAATAGGTCGGCGATCTGTGTGCCGCCGCTCAGTACTTGAGCGGGGCTCTTCGGATTGACGAAACCGATCAGACCCGCTTCAGGAAGAGGATTGATCGCGATGATCTTCGCCCCGTTTTTCTTGGCTTTCTGCAGCGCGGTGAGCATACGGGGGTGGTTCGTCCCCGGGTTCTGTCCCATGACGATGATCGTGTCCGCCTCGTGCAGGTCGTCGAGGGTGACCGAACCCTTGCCGATGCCGACCGTCTCGCCGAGACCGACGCCGCTCGATTCGTGGCACATGTTCGAGCAATCCGGAAGGTTGTTGGTGCCGAATGCCCGGACGAACAGTTGGTACAAGAACGCCGCTTCGTTGCTCGTGCGACCAGAGGTGTAGAAGACGGCTTCGTCGGGGGAGTCGAGTTTTTTCAACGTGTCGGCGACGCGCGTGAAGGCCTCATTCCACGTGATTGGTTCGTAGAAGCGTGAACCGGGTCGGAGCAACAGCGGCTCCGTCAAACGACCTTGGAGCCCGAGCCAGTAGTCCGATTGCCTAGCCAGGTCATCGATGCTGTGGCGCTGAAAAAATTTCCAATCGATCCGGCGTCGCGTGGTCTCCCAGGCGGCTGCCTTCGCGCCGTTCTCACAGAACTCGGTGAGCGCAGCGCGGTCGTCCGGGTCGGGCCACGCACACCCGGGGCAATCGAATCCGTCCTTCTGGTTCATCTGACCGAGGATGCTCAGAGCGGATGGAATTGAATGTCCGTGCTTGTGCATGTGCGCGAAGGTGGCGCGCACGGACGGTAGGCCGGCTGCCTTGGTCTTGGGCGTGCCGATCTCGAGGGGGTCCTCGAGTTCCGGGGGCTGCGCGCTGCTCGGCCGGTCGCCCCTCATCACGCCACCTCGACCGGGACGAATGCCTGTTCGCTCGCCTCGAGGGCGACGCGCCCGGCGCGCGAATAGACATTGAAACGACTCTCGCGCGCGAAACCGACCAGCGTGAGGTCGAAGTGCCGTGCAGTCTCGACGGCCAGACTTGTTGCGGCTCCGATGGCTACCATCATTGGAAACCCGGCTCGAACCGTCTTCTGCACCAGTTCGTAGCTCGCGCGACTGCTCACCACTACGAACGCATCGATAGCGGATGACGAGTCGCTTTGCAGCCAGGCGCCGACGAGCTTGTCGAGCGCATTGTGGCGCCCCACGTCCTCGCGGTGCAACAGAAGGGAACCGCCATTATCGAACAAGGCCGCGCCGTGCGTTCCCCCGGTGTGACGAAACCAGGCTTGGGACTCCTCGAGCGAGACCAGCGCATTGCGTATCGATGCGGGGGTGAACGACTCTGGCTTCACTGGCACCGGTTGGCATCCGTCATTCGAGAGCGACTCCACGGTTCGCTCACCGCAAACTCCGCAGGCGCTCGTCACCGTCAGATTCCGTTCGAGCAATCGGGAGGGGACTAGCACTCGCTCGTGCAGTATGGCGCGCATCACGTTCTCGGGCGTGTCGGAGCGGACGCAGTGCCGGAGGTCGATGAGGTCATCGATACCGGCGATGACACCCTCGCCGTATAGAAAACCGGCGACCAAGTCGCGGTCATGTCCCGGCGTCCGCATGGTCATCGCCAACGGAGTCTCCTTGCGGGCGTGCGCGTCGCCGTGCTCGAGAATGATCTGCAGCGGTTCTTCTACGGCGATCAGGTCGCTGGTCTGCGCCCGGCGCTCGTGCTCGATACGCTCGACCTTCTTGGAAACAACCGGAGTACGGGCCATGGCCTCGAAGCCTACAGCCAATTAACCCACGTAAAAAGTGGACTGTCCCCTTTTTTTAGTAGAGGCCGGGGATGATTCTGTGGGGGACCTTTTCGCAGTAGCGGGTCCAGTCGTCGCCGTACTTTTTGGAGCAGAAGTTGTGGTCTCTGCGTTCACGGTGAATGAGCAGGATCGCGAAGTAGATTGGGTAGAAGTAGGGGAGGGCGGAACCAAAGAGGCAGGGGAGTGACCAGGACAGCGCCATCAAGATGTCGCCGACGTAGTTGAAGTGACGCGACCATCCCCAGAAACCAGATAGCAACAATTTCCCGCCCTGTGCGGTCTGCATGTACTCGGCCTTCTTGCCCCAGATCTTGGCGTTCTCAGGGTCGCCGCGGAACTTGTGCTTCTGAAGGTTGACCGCGCGGAAGATGTAGAGGCCGAGCATGTTGGTGATGACGATGAGCACTGCACCCCACCAAGGCAGCGAGTGCACGCGGTCGATGAGGTAGTGCGCTTGCAGCGAGTACGTCATCGGAACCCAAACCAAGTCACCGAACGCGAGCATATAGCCGAAGTTCTCGTGCTTGATGTCCATCGTCGTGAGGATGGCCTCTTCGTTCCAGAAGTAGTCAATGATGTAGAACATCTGGAAGATCCAAACGAGGATCATCGAAGTCGACACGAATCCGTATTGTTCGTGCTGGACGTACGCGAAGGAGGTGTTGATCAACACCCAGAAAATGAGACCGGGGCGCGCTTCGCAAAAAATCTTCAGGTCGAGGCCGTCGTGGCCAGGCGGAACACGCGGGTTGTGGCCGGTGCCCATCCAGAAGTCGTGGATGAACTTCCCGCTCAAGTGACGCGCCTGACCATGCTGCTTGCCGTACCAGTAGAGGAAGGCGCTGAACACGAAAGAGAAGATTGTCATGACGCTAATCAAGGCGCCGAACTGGTCGTGCAACTCACGAATCGAGAACACGCCAGACCAGTGGAGCAAGCCCACAACGATGAAGGACGTGGCGAGTGAGAACAGGCCGTTCATTCGATAGGGAAGGCGTCCGCCGTCGGGAAGCGGGGCGCCCAGCACTTGTCGGCCCGGTGCGTAGTGCTGGAGCAGTGCTTGAAGAACGAACCAGAAGCCGTAGATGACCGCCGCCCGTCCCGTCGGCATCATCGCTTGCTGGAAGCCCTCCCAATCGGCGTTTGGCCCTGGGAGCACCGCGCCATCGTTGAAGCGGAGCGCAAAGAAGAGATAGGCCGTGAAGACGGGAAG
>CAYZDM010000043.1:0-11258 GCA_964476875.1 uncultured Sandaracinaceae bacterium
CGACGACGCGATCAGGAAGACAAAGGGCAAATAACGAAGCATGAGAACCTCCAGGTGCGGCTGAAATAGCACGCCCTTCGGCGCTATCAAATTTAGGGTGGATCCGTCGTGGAGCCGTGGCCGCCGGTCTTGTCTGCCCGTGGAGCGAATCCGCTGGGGTTGCGGGGCGGAGGCGGTAGGACGCTTTCCGGCGGAATAGTCGTGCGAAGCATCCGAGTGCCCCAGGGCGCTCGCGCGACCACGAAGAGAGACAACAGGATCAGCGTCAACACGATGCCCGCGAGCCATCGGTTCGGCTGGCGCTTCTGAAAGACATCGCCGGTGCCGACCTCAGGCATGATGCGAGGTGCGATCTCGAGGCCGTACTCTTCTGCGAGGTCGATGATGCGGGTCACGTGGATGCCGGGTACGCCGGTCTCGAGAAAGGCGCCGAGCACCGAAGGCGGCATCTCCTGGATGCCCTTGGGCGGGCGGACGTTGACGCCAGGCATGAATTTCCGCTTGCCGACCTTGGTACCGACCGAGACGGTGCCGCCGCCGACGTTCACGTACGCCTTGATCGGTCGGTCTCCGGCCATTTCGTAGTAGACGCGCATGCGCTCGCGAACGCGGTCCTGATCGAACAGCGCTAGATTCGCGAGGGGATTCGCCTCGACTCCGTCATCCTCGACGGTTTCTGCCTGCTTCCGCTTCGTTGGCTTGATGTCGGCAAGGACGGGGACCTCGTTGCGCTCGATCGCCCGTTCGAGCATCCGCCGGCCGCGTTTGGTCAGGCCGATCGCGTCGTCGCCCACGCCGCCAAGCGACGCGGCGACTGACTTGTACGGGAACACCTCGTTCTTGCGAAGGACGGCCTCCATGTCGAGCCAGGTGAAGTTCGGATCATTGGCGCCCCACTGCGATGCAGCGGTACTCGAAATGATGATCGGTTCGATGCCAAGCTCGTGGAGCGCCGAGTAAACTGCGATGTTCATGGCTGGAAAGGAACCGGAAACCCCGACGGCCACGACATCACCGCTCTTGATTCGAAGGTCCTTGGCCCACTGCACTACCACGGCGGCAAAATTCGGATTCACCGAAGTTTGCTTGGATACCAGGCTTCCGCTCCCGCTCGTGATCGGAGAAAGCACATCGCCGATCAACCTGGTGGCTGCTGGGTCGGTCTTGGCGCGCAGGTAAAGCCCTTTTCGCTCGGAGGCGTCGTGGATAACGTCCAGTGCGTCTTGTGCTTTTCGCGCTGCCAGCATCTTTTCAGCGTAGTGCGGCTGCTGCTCCTCCGAAGGGAACACCTCGACGGCGATTAGGCCGACGACCGCAAGGGCCGCGACCAGGGCGCGCTGCACCTGGGAGGCGCCCTCCGGCTTCCAATACATCCCCCTCATATCGTCACGTCTCCGATGAACACGACCAGAACCATTCGCACGAGGATGGCCGCCGTGATCAAGCTGAGCGTGGTCTCGAGCACGCCCTGGCGCTGATACCAAATCGCGATGAGGCCGGGAATGATGAAGCCTATGATGGCGCCTTCGGAGAACGGTGTGATCTGACTGTCCAACCACATACGGAACGCCAGACCGACGATGTACCCGATGAGAATTGTGAGCGCGGTGCGTCGGCGGCCGTACACGATCGCGATCTGAGACAGCCCCTTCAAAAAGCCAAACGTCACGAGCGCGGCGAGCAAGGTCAGCCCAGTGTCGACCGGTTTGTCCATGTACAGCGCCATATAACCGGGGACGACCATGCCACCGGCGGCGAGCCCAAACAGCTCGCCATAGAGAAGGCTCGCGGCGAGGCCGAGCCCAATCGACAGCGTCAACAACTCAATCTCTGGCATTTTCCGTCCCCCGGTTGGCAAAGTACTCGGCCAGTGCCAACCCCGGCCCCGCAATGTTTCCAAGCCCCATGACGAGGGCGGAGGACTCTGCGAGGCCAAGCAGAATCTCGAAGATGTCGGCCGGATGGTTCCGATCGACGAAGACCAATCGCGTTGGGTCGAGCCCGCTCTTTACCGCAGCGCGGGCAAAAATATACTGGCCGGTGCCCAACAGAACAACTTCATCCGCCTGGGTCCAACCTGCGTACGACTCGGCGAGCTGCTCCGAACGATCGGCGCGGTCCGAGCGGCAGTTGAACACGGCAATGCGTCGTTTGAGGTCCCGGTGCCGCCGGAGCGACTGCTCCCAGATGTACCGCGTAGAGATGGGGTCGTTGGCGGCGAACCCGTTGACGAAAATGACGTGACGACCGAAAAACTCGATCTTGGCTTCGGTCATGGCACCCGGGTCTGGTTTCGCCCTCCACATGCCGCGAAGCGCGGTTTCGTTGTCGACGCCGATCTCCTCGCACACTGCAAGCGCGAGCTCCACGTTTTCCTGGTGCTCGAGGTAGGGGAACGCCTCGACATCTGCACTGGTGAGTGGTCGGCTGATCTCTTCCGCGGCACGAAAACGCGACTTGCGGTCCTCGGCGACCTGCTGGAAGAACTCTCGGTGTTTGCGTTCGGCAGTCAGGAAGACACCTCCGACCGGAACGGTGCCGGCCAGAGCCCGGGCCACGTCATCTTCGGTGGGCCCCATCACGTCGAGGTGATCCGGACGCGCGTTGGTGATGACCCCATGCGTCGCCCGAACGAGCTTCGACTCCGAAAGCCACTGGAGACTCGGTTGAAGAGCCATGCACTCGACGACGAGTGCCTCAGCGCGCTGCGCCGCCGCCATGGTGACTGCCTGCTTTTGCTCGATGACGTTCGCCCCGCCGGGCCGATACACCGGCACCTCACGGCCGTTCGACAGAATGAAGCGAGGCACGGTACCCGTGGTCTTGGCCACGCAACGAATGCCAGCTTCGCGCAAACCCGCCGCAATCAACCGAGTTACGCTGGTCTTTCCGCGTGTGCCATTCACGTGAATCCGAATCGGAATTCGCCTGAGTCGCGCGCGATGCAGGATCAGCTCGAGCACCCCCATCACGATGAGGACGCCGCACGCTATCAACAGGATGACAATCTCGTTAGACACTTGCCTGGCCCCCGGGATGGTTAGAAATCCCCCGAACGCCAGCCTCTTATCAGCTCGCGTCCCTCTAGCAACCCCGCCGTCCTGGCGTATCTTCGAAGTGTGCAGGAGGCTTTCTCGCAGTTCTGCGGCGCAGCAACCGGGAATGCGACTACTCCTTAAGGGCTGAACAGAATTGTAATCAACTGTCGCCGCACTTGAAGCTCGGATCGGCCACGACAGGTGGGTGGCCCCAGCCGACCGACAAGAAGAGCGAGGCGCCTAGACTGCGCCGATCGCCTCGAGGTGTTGGCACGTTCGCTCGATGCCTTCCTCCACACTCACCGACGGGTTGTAGCCGAGCTCGCGACGCGCCTTCTCGATACTGAAGTAGTGGTGGGTGCACATGTAGCGAATGGCGAAGCGGGTCAGGCCGTCTTCCGCGTTGAGAGTGCCGCCCTTGAGCGTATCGATGCCTTCTTTCACGGTCGCGATGGCGTAGACGAGCGACTTGGGCGCGGTGTATTTCACGGGGGGAAAACCCAGTCGCGCGGCAACCTTGCGGATGAAGTCCCAGAACGGCATCGGCTCGCCGTTGGTAATGAAATACGCCTGCCCAGCTGCGATGCTGTTCAAGCCGTCTTTGGCGAGCGCCTCGTCGGCGAGCAAGACCGCGTCGGTCATGTTGCTCACGTAAGTGTAGTCCGAGAGCCAAACTCCTCGGCCGATCTGAACGCGCAGCTGCCCGTTGCGGCCCTTCTCTATGAGCGTCGGCATAAAGCGATTGTCGCCTGGCCCAAAGACCACATGGGGGCGGAGCGCGCAGGTCGCCATGCCGCCCTTGCCGTTGTCCGCGAGGGATAGCTTCTCTGCCGCGATTTTGCTGTCGGCGTAGGGCGCTTGAGAGACCGATGAGTACGGCAAGCTCTCGTCGCCGTTCTCGATGTCTTTGCCCTCATAGACGACGCTCCCAGAGCTGATGTAGATGAAACGCGCGACCCCGTTCTTGCGCGCGGCCTCCAACATGTTTTCGGTGCCTCCGAGATTCACCGCCCAGATCACATCTTTCTTGTTTTGCTTCGTGTGAACGAGGGACGCGTTGTGGATGACCGTGTCGACGCCGCGGCACGCCTCCATGACGGCTGCTTTGTCGGTGATGTCGACGCGGCGGAAGTCGACGCCTTCGACGGGACACTCCGGCGCCAGGTCGAGAACGATCACTTCATCGCCCCGAGCCTTCAACGCGCGCGCAATCGCAGCACCGACGAAGCCGCAGCCTCCCGTTACCAAACTGACCGTCATGTCTTACTCCACTGTTCCGAAGATGATGTCTGGCAAGGGCGTGATCGACGCGTAGTTGCCGGAAAGCATGCTGTGATGGTGCCGGTCATGTTTCGCTGCAAGAAGGCCTAACGTCTTGAAAGGGAAGTGTGGGATGTCCAGGCCGGCGTGATTGAGAATGTTGAGCGCGGTGTAGATCGTGAACAACGCGCCAAGCGTGTAGAGGTGGACGCCACCAACCAGCGCGACCGACCCGAAGAACAAGCCGAGCCCGAGGATGGTTTCGACCGGATGCAACAGGAGGCTGTCTATCTGACGTGGGTTTCTGGCGGCGTGATGAACCGAGTGCACCCCACGCAGGATCTTCCACTCGTGGAATAGGTAGCGATGCATGAAGTAGTATCCGAAATCGTAGAGCAGCACGACCGTCACCGCCTCGAGCGCGTACCGCCACAGGGGAACCGGCCGGTCGTAGTAGAGAAACTCTCCAAGACCGAACATCACGGAGAAGATCAGCGTGACCGACACCCCGATGTTCAATACGACACGCCAGTAGAGCTCACGGTCGCTCTTGGAGCGGTGAGCATCGTCGCTGATCATGTACTTTTGGGCGCTCTTGGCGCGGTAGGCGTAGAGCAGAGCTGCCTGCGCGAGCCCCGCCGACGCGTAGCTGATGAGGATGACGTACAAGACCTTCATGTCGATTCCTGATGGCTCATGTTACCACCTAGTGCACCAATCTCAGAACGAGCGTACCGGCGATCATGAAGGAAAACACGGCCACTGCCGCGAGCTGGGACGCACGCTTGCTGTAAGAGGACTTCACGGCAGAGGCCGCGCGAAAAGAGGTCGAATCACTGTCGAGCTCGAGGGGCTCGGCGCTCGCCGGGACGCTTTGGCAGAGGAGCGCGACACCGCGAGCGATGTCCCGCTCAGAAAGCGCCTCGTGTGTGCGCATGCGAACCTTGCCGGTGTTCACGTGGGCCATGCATGACCCACAATAGCCAGATTCGCATGAATGGGCGGGCTGAAGTCCGGCGGACTGCGCGCACTGCAAGAGCGTTTGTCCCCTCACGTAGGGGACGGTGCGGGAGCGTCCGTCGAGCCAGAGGCTGAACGTGTTCGGCGCTTCGAGTGACGCAAGTTCGTCGGCGTCGGACTGCGCGCGATCGGGATCTGCTGGAGAGGCAAACCGCTCGATGTAAACGAGCTCTTCATGGACGCCAGCGCTCTGCAGTGTGGTCTCCACGAGCTCCATGAATGGCTCGGGCCCGCAGATGTAAGACTCGGCAATGTCGGTGTGGTGAAGGAGCCCGAGGACGTCGGCTGCTTCCAGGTAGCCTCCATCCGAGTCCAAGTGGTGATGGACAGTCACGCGATCGGAATATGCCGAGGCGAGTCCGGCGATCTCTGCCGCGTAGATGATCGAGTCTGAGCTTTGATTCGCGTAAAGCAGAGTGATCGAGCGTTTGGTGGTGACGAGTGCGCTCTTGAGCAGCGCGAGGATTGGGGTAATGCCGCTGCCACCGGCGAATAGGAAAAGCGGCGCGCCGGAACGCGTCCCGGGATCGAGAACAAATCGGCCCTCGGGGACGCTAGCTTTGATCGAATCGCCAACGGTGAGGTGGTCGTTGAGCCAGTTTGATATTCGACCCCCCTCGACTCGTTTCACGGAGATTCTGGGGGTCTCTGCGAGGTCGGAACAGCTCGAAAGTGAGTAGCAGCGGGTGAGCGTGAAGTCGTCCCAGGGCAACTCGAACGTAATGTGCTGGCCCGCTCTGTATTGAAACGCCGCTTCGAGCCCGGGCGGAACCAAGAACTCAAACGAGCTGCAGTCAGGCGTCTCGCGAACTACCGCCGAAACTTCTAACTCGTGGAACACGGTACTCACGACGGGTCCTCCAAGCCGGCGGCTTCGAGGGCCGAGGTGAGATGCTCGCTTCGGCAATAGCTGCGAAGCAAATGTCGGAGCGCCGCCTCCGTCACGTGGTCGGGATCTTCCTGGCTTCCGCGATCCATCCACATCGCCAACCGCACTTGTTGCGTTGCGATCATCATCCGCGCCATGAGTTCCGGATCGTCGTCGATGAGATAGCCATCGTCGATGCATCGACGAAGCAACCCCGCCATGAGCCCCAAACCGGCACCAAGCGCCTCGACCTGCTCCGGGCTTCGTAGAAGCTCGATCGTGGACCAAGCGGTGACTTCCTTGAGCTGCATCTTGGTGAAGTCTCGACGCTTCATGAAGAACGCGAGCTGGAGTCGAGTGCCGGCGATGAGGGTGTCGAGCGAAGACCTGTCCTCTCCGAGCACGCCTTGGGTCAGCCCCATGACTTCACTCAAACGACGGCGATGCACCGCTCGGTAGATCTCCCACTTGGAGTCGAGGACGCTGTAGAGGGTGGTGAGAGAAACCCCAGCTTCAGCCGCAATCCGTTGCACCTTGGTGGCTTCGTATCCCTCCTCCCCAAACACGCGCTCGGCAGCGTCGAGGATGACCTCTCGATAGAGCCCTCGCTTCTTATCTCGCAGGGATTCTTGGGCTTTTAGAGCTGTGGCGGTCGTTGACACGTGTGAGTCGGAATGATAAAGGCAAAAATCAGAATGTCAATTCCGATTTCCATGGAGTCGCCAACGCGGCCGTCCGAGGAAGCCACCCACATTCCCTGCGTCGACCCGGCGACACGGGAGCCTTTGGGCGAGGTGCGAATCGACTCGGCGGCGGATGTCGATGCCGCGGTTGAGTGCGCAAAGATCGCACAGAAGGCGTGGCGGCAAACGTCGTTCGAACAGCGGCGCGAGGTGTTGCGAAAGCTGCTCGCGTACACTGTGGACGCCAAGGACGACATCTGCATGACGGTGCAGCGCGACTCTGGAAAGACGCGCGAGAACGCACTGCTCGGAGAGATCTGGCCCACCTGCGAGAAGTTCCGTTGGATGATCAAGAACGGCGAGAAGCACCTGCGACCCGAGCCGGTCTCTTCGAGTTTCTTGGTCCACAAGAAGGCGCGCCTCGAGTATCACCCCCTCGGGGTCGTGGCTGCGATCATTCCTTGGAACTACCCGTTCCAGAATATCGTCAACCCCCTCATCCCCGCGCTGATGTCCGGCAACGCTATCGTGTTGAAGCCCTCCGAGTGGGTGGCATGGTCGAGCGCGCAGTTCATCGAAGCGCTTCGCAACGTCGTCGCAGAATGCGGCCACAACCCCGACCTCATTCAGGCAGTGCAAGGATATGGACCGACTGGCGCCGCACTAGCACGCTCGGCGGTCGACACGATTCTCTTCATCGGATCGGTGAACAACGGCCGGCGCGTCGTCGAGGCGAGCGCGGAGCGGGTCATTCCCGTGGTGATGGAGCTCGGCGGCAAGGACGCGTTCATCGTGTGCGACGACGCCGACTTGGAACAAGCGGTCCACGCTGCGCTATCTGGATGCTACATCAATTGTGGGCAGAACTGCGTCGCTTCAGAGCGGATTCTCGTCCATGACACGCTCTATGACGCGTTCGAGAAGCGCGCTGCCGAACTCGTTGGGGCGTTTCGGCAGGGAAGTAGCCGCGAGGGGATCGTCGATGTGGGGGCGATCGTGACCCCGCTGCAACTCGACGTGATCGAGAAAGCGGTCAACCGGGCGGTGGCTCAAGGCGCACGCCTCGTCGCGGGTGGAAAACGAACTCTTGCGGACAAGGGCGACTACTTCGAGCCGACCATCTTGGCCGATGTGACCCCGGACATGGACATCGCACAGGATGAGGTCTTCGGGCCAGTGATGCTCCTCATGCGCGTGAGCGACGACACGCAC
The DNA here is from genome assembly GCA_964476875.1 of uncultured Sandaracinaceae bacterium. Lineage (GTDB taxonomy): Bacteria > Myxococcota_A > Polyangia > Polyangiales > Houyiibacteriaceae > SG8-38. The sequence goes on from CAYZDM010000043.1 coordinate 8,082, forward strand.
GCGGTGGAAGTGGCCAACGGAGTCGCATACGGCTTGTCGTCATCGGTCTTCTCGAAGGACCGCCCCCGCGCACGAAAGATCGCGGCGCAGCTCGAAGCTGGCATGAGCGCCATCAACGAGTTTGGTGGCATCACCTACATGGCGCAGGGACTCACCTTTGGCGGGGTCAAGGCCTCTGGCTACGGCCGCATGAATGGGCGCGAGGGGCTGCGCTCGATGTGCAACATCAAAGCAGTGGTCGACGACCGACTTCCGATCAATCGAGCGAACCGCGTGTTTCCGGTGGCAGAGAAAGACTACGGCGTGTTCAGCGGCGTCATCGAATTGATGTACGGCCGGGACCTAGGACAACGCTGGCGCGGTTTCCTGAAACTGTTCAGCCGTAAGCGGTGATGGACCAATACGACTACATCGTGGTGGGTGGCGGCTCCGCTGGATGCATCGTGGCGGCTGAACTCGCCAATGATTCAGGCGTGCGCGTACTGTTGCTGGAAAGCGGACCAACCGCCGAAGCACATCCGGAAACGCTGATCGCCAAGGGCTACAAAGAGGCGTTCGTCAACGATGCTGTGATGGGTGAGCGCTTTTCCATCCCCCAAGCGCACGCCGCCAAACATCGCATCTTCGCCGGCACCGGGACCGTCATGGGCGGTAGCGGCTCGGTAAACGGGATGGTCTACACGCGGGGCTCTAGGGAAGACTACGACGAGTGGCCAACCGGATGGCACTGGGACGACATTCAGGGAGACTTCGAGGCGATCGAGGAGACCCTGCGTCCTCATCGTCGGCCAGCGACGAAATGGACTGAGGCCTGCGTCGCGTCGGCGCAAGAACACGGGTTCACGAGGAAAGAAGACCTCAACGACGGCAACATGAGCAACGTCATCGGCTACGAATGGATGTCGTACGAGGGGGAACAGCGCCGGAGCTCGTATGTCGCGTTCATGAAGGAAGCGGGCCAACGCACGAACCTCAGCGTTCTCACGAACGCGCGCGTCCACCGCGTGATATTCACCGCAGAGCGACGGGCGCGGGCCGTGGAGTTCGAGCATGAAGGCTCGCTTGTGCGTGCGGCTGCGTCGAAGGAGATCATTCTGTGTGCTGGCGCCCTCGAAACGCCGAAGCTTCTCATGCTGTCGGGAGTTGGTCCCGCCGATCATCTTCGAGCGTTCGACATCCCCATCGTGGCCGACTGCCCCGCGATTGGTGGCGGACTACACGATCACCCGAACGTACCGGTGTTCTTCAAAGCCAAGAAGGATATCGACTGCTTCTACCCACAGCTGTACAGCTTCTTCCGGACCAACGTGGACAGCGACCTACCCGCATCGCAGAGCGATACTTGTTACGTATACTGGCCGGCCCCGTCGGCGATGCGGCAGATGATGCAGCGAATGCTCCCGCCAATGGTCGTCCCGCACGCGATGTACGGCCCGCGATCCCGACAGATGGTTCGCAACATGGTTGGAGCGGCGTTCAAAGTCGGGGCGCTGCAGCGGTTTACCGACCACATGTTTGGCATCATCTTGATTCTCGGAAAGCCCAAGAGTCGAGGCACATTGCGTTTGCAGTCGACCGATGTGTCGAAGCAAGCCTTGATCGATCCGGCGTACTACTCGGATCCGGAGGACATGGAGACGATGGTGAAGGGCGTGCGGATCGCGCGGGCGATCGGCGGCTCGAGTGGGTTGACCGGATGGGGCGCGAAAGAGCTGATGCCAGGTCGACGCGTCAACAGTGAAGACAGCATCGCGAGATACGTCCGAAAGAACACGATCACGACCTATCACTTTGCTGGTAGCTGCCGGATGGGCGGACGCGAAACCGATCCGGTGGACCCCGAACTCCGTCTCCGAGGCGTGAGCGGACTACGGATCGCGGACGCGTCGACCATCCCATGGACTCCGGTTTCGGCGCTGAACGCCCCGAGCATGTTGATCGGCTACCGCGCGGCGAAGTTCATTCGAGCTGGTGCGCCCTACAAGTAGGTATGTGTTGCGCTTGAATCCCCATCACGGGCCGAACGTCAGAACCGGGCACCTGGTCAAGATCAGTGGATGCCAAACAGGGTGGTTGCGCTAGTATCAGCCCTTCCCCACCGAGAGAACTATGAGCCAACTGAAACACGTCTTCATTGCACTCCTCGCCGTGAGTGCCTTCCTGCTGCCGGGCGCGGTTTCCACCCCGCAGGCAAACGCTGCCTCGCCGATTATCATTCGCTTCGCCTCGCTCGCGCCTGCCGGCTCGGGCTTCATGAAGGTGATGAAGGCCTGGAACCGCAGCCTGAAGAAGGAGACGGAGAACCGAGTGGAGCTTCGTTTCTACTCAGGTGGCAGCCAGGGTGACGAGCGAGACTTCATTCGCAAGGTGCGCGCCGGTCAGATGGACGCCGCCGGTGTCACCACGACTGGCCTCGGCATGGTCGCTCGTCCCGTGTTGGTGTTGACGACTCCAGGGCTGATCACTGAGTACGACGAACTCGAGCGCGCGCGCACTGAGCTGGGCGACCGGTTCTCGAAGCTCTTCGAAGACGCCGGCTTCGTCATGCTCGCCTGGGGCGAGGCGGGAAAGAACCGTCTCTTCTCGATGGAGAAGTTCGCTAGGCCGGATGACCTCAAGACGCTTCGTCCTTGGGCGTGGAAAGACGACCCGGTGTTTGCCGCGTACGTCACCACGATCGGGGCGAACCCGGTTCGAGTCGGCGTGCCCGAGGTGTACGGCGGCTTGCAGACACGCATGCTCGACACGGTGCCGGCTTCCGCTCTCGCAGCGGTGGCGCTCCAGTGGTACACTCGCCTCAACTACATGGCGAAGCAGAACTTCGGCATTCTCGTCGGGGGATCGTTGATCAAGCAGGAGAAGTTCAACGAGCTCACCGAGCATGACCAGAAGGTCTTGCTCGACACGAGCATTCGAGCCGCCAAGGCCAACGACACACTCGCGCGCCGCGACGACGACCGAGCCTACGCCTCTCTGGTCAAGCGAGGCATGATCGAGGTCGACACCCTCCCCTACAAAGCGGAGTGGGATGCCGTAGCCAAGAAGACCCGCGAAAGCCTAGCCGGCCGCGTCTACAGCAAGAGCCTCCTAGAAGCCGTAGAAAAAGCCATAGCCAAAAATTAACCCCATAGAAAAGGGGTCAGACCCCTTTTTGAAAGGGTTAACCCTTCTAAAAAG
>CAYZDM010000044.1:0-11247 GCA_964476875.1 uncultured Sandaracinaceae bacterium
AACCCGTGCGCTCGCACGAAGTCGACATGAGCCTCGTGGCATAGCGGCTCGTTCGTCGTCAGGACTTGCGCAAGACGGCCACCAGAAACCCGCCGAAGTACTTGAGTGGCGAATGGCTCACCATGAACTCAGCCCGGCCGAGCCCCCGCCCGATGAAGGGCACGCGATGCGCTGCGGCGAAGGGCGTCAGCACCCGAACGCCGTGGTAGTCGACTAGCTCCACGTTGGGCGGCAACAGTTTGGGGATGTCGCGTGGGGAGTCCCATCGCGTCGAGATGTCTGCCTCGGTCCGGTCGTCGGCGATGCGCTGGGGGCCGGCGGCCTTCTTCGCGAGGTAGCGAAAGCTCCAGGGGTTGTAGAACTCGAGCAGGAGATGGCCGCCCGGTCGTGTCACCCGCGCCGCTTCCCGGACCGCCTCGCCGATGTCGGGCACATGGGCGAGGACCTTGAAGCTATAGGTGAGATCGAACCGGTCATCTTCGAATGGGAGCTCACATACGCTGCCGATGTGTACATTGAGCCCGCGCTCTTTCGCCCGCTCGGCCATGCCCTCCGATAGATCGATCCCGACCGCCTCTCGCGCCACTTCGGCGATACGACTGAGGATCAGCCCCGTCCCGCAGCCGAGCTCGAGCACCCGCGCGTTCCGTGCGTAGGGCGTGGTGATCTGAACCTCGAGGTCGTCGATCATTTGGTGGTAGCCGTAGCCGCGGTCGCGCTCGTACGACTGGCTGAAGTCGTCGTAGTAGCGCCGGGCCTTCTGTTCGGATGCGTCAGCCATGGACCTCCTCATAAAGCAGCTCGTATGCCGCCGCGACTGCTTGCGGCGAGAACCTCGATGTGGCCAGCGCTCGGGCTTTGGTCCCGACGTCGAGATAGGCGTCTTCATCCGTGCTCAGCCGCTCCACCGCGGCAGCGAGGGCTTGTCCCGCGGTCTCTACGACCACCGCGCCCCCGTCTTCGGCGAGTTCCTCGGATGGTGTTCCAGCACCCACGAGCACCGGTCGCGCTAGGCACATCGATTCGAGTGTCACGAGCGGGTAGTCCATTTTGGCGTACGCGCTTCGGTTGACCATGGAGACGAAGTCGCTGAGCGCGAGCAGCTCGTGGATGGCACGCGTCTCGCCGACCCAGCGAACCTGAGACTCGATGCCCCAGCGCTTGGTCTGCTCGACGAGGCGCGAGAGTGCTTCGTCGGCTTGAGCCGTCTTCCGGCGACAAGCCATGAGTAGGACCGCCTCGGGGCGGTTCCATGCGGCAAAGCCCTCCAGCGTGATCTCGGCCCCACCGCCGAACTCGAGATCGCCCGGATAGATCCAAACCGGCGCATCCGTCGGAAGGTCATGCGTGGCGCGAAGCGCCTGCCGGTCGGCGCGTGTGGGCTCGGCGAGCGGTGGCACCGAAGGAGGGATCACTCGAAGCGAGCGCTCGCTGACGCCTTCTCGACGGAAGCGTTCGTACGCGAATCGAGACAGCGCCACGGTCGCATCCGCGAACAGCAACTTGCGAACGGCCACACCTTCGGCGGGGACGCTGCACACCGTATGGACACTCGGCACGCGCCGAACGGCCCTGGCGACTCGCCCGGCGGCCGAGCTCTTCGGGTTCGGTGCGAAAAAGAAGTGCCACAAGTCCGTCGACTGTCCGAGCAGTAGGCGTCGCAGGACCCCGAGGTTCTCGCGCACGCTTGGCGCGAAGCCCGTCGAGGTTGCGGGGCCATAGACCGTCTCCATGCGTCCGCCCTCGATCGGGCACGCCTGACCGGGCCTGCCCATCAGCACCGGGGTGTGGCGCCGCAGATGCCCTGCGATGTCGCGCACCAGGTTCTTGCTACTGTCGTTCCAAGGGGGCGCGACCGGCTTGGATACGAAGAGGACCTCAGGCATTCGCCAAGGGGGCTACGCCCCAGGAAGGCGCGCGGCAAGTGCTTGACCTGAGAACTCCGAAGCGATAGCCAGTCGCACATGCTTGCGGGGAGACGAATCGCCGTCGTGATGCCGGCCTACAATGAGGCGAGCCTCGTCCGTGGCTCCATCGAAGGGGTTCCCGGCTTCGTCGACCACATCATCGTCGTCGACGACGCGAGTATCGACGGGACCGCCGCAGTCGCGCGAGAGGTCGAGCGCCCCATCGAGTTGGTCGAGCATTCCAACAACCGAGGCGTCGGTTCGGCGATCACGACCGGGTGCAAGCATGCGTTGTCACTCGGCGCGGACCTCACTGCCGTGATGGCAGCCGACGGGCAGATGGATCCTGCGGATCTACCCGCGCTGCTGGCGCCGCTCATTTCAGGCAAGGCTGACTACGTGAAGGGCAACCGCCTCGATTGGCCAGCCGTGCGCAAGGCCATGCCCTGGCACCGCTGGCTGGGCAATCATCTGTTCTCGCTGCTGACACGGTGGGCGCTCGGCGTGGACCTACAAGACTCTCAGTGCGGTTACGTCGCCATGAACCGTCGCGCCAAAGAAGGGCTCGACTGGGACAATGTCTGGAAGGGCTATGGCTACCCGAACGATGTGTTGAGTTGCCTGGTGCTCGGGCGGCTCCGGGTCGAGGAGGTGCCAGTACGACCGATCTATGGTTCGGAGCAGAGTGGGATTCGGCTGCGCCACGTCCTGTTTAGTATTCCTTTCGTGATCGTCCGCGCCTGGCTTCGAAGGTGCGCGCGACGAAGTGAGCTCGCGCTGCGACGCATACGATCAACAGGATTCGTCCTGCTGCCGCTGTAGTCCTGGGCTGGCTTGCCCTGCTCGTTCCGTACCTCGCGATCGCGTCAGTGGTCCGTGGGGATGCCTCTGCCTGCTCGGGGCTCTAAGGCGTCCGCGGGTCGTCCGGCCGTCGCGATCGCCGTCCTCTGGGGGCTGGCGATCACCTCTGCCCTCATCCCGCCCAGTCGCTCTGTCCGCGCCAAGATGAGTCGGGCGCCCGCCGTCCCGTGGATCTCCACACTCTCCAAGCTGGCGACGTCGGGTCCAGGCCGCGGGGTGAACGCAGACCTCGGCCCCTGGTGGGAACGACGCGAAGAGCAGGCCGACATCCCACCGAGCGAGCCACCCCTGCTCGGTCCCGATGCCATCGTGCTTCTCATCACTGTGGACGCACTGCGCGCAGAAGTGGTCAACAGTGGCAAACACGATGATGCCCTTCCGACGCTGGCCAAGCTCCGTGACAGTTCGGCGAGCATGGGTTGAACTACCATGCCAGCAGTCTGTACGAAGAGCTCCTTCGCGTTCCTCCGCTTTTTCACAACCCCGCGATCGAGCCGCGCGAGATCGAAGCCAACGTAGGCCTGGTCGACCTCGTGCCCACCATTCTCGATCTGATGAGATTGTCCACGCCTGGGAACCTCATGGGGCAGAGCTTGGTTCCGTTTCTTCGAGGGCAAGAGGCAGAACTCACTCGTCCGATGGCGGCCGATTCTGGGCGACGCATGCAATCGATCATTCTCGACGGCGAGATCAAAGTGATCGTACACCTGCAGCGGCACACGGAAGAGGTCTATGATCTCCAGGCCGACCCGGGCGAGACAAACAACCTAGTCGACGATCCAATCTGGGTTGAACAACTGCAGACCCTCAGGTCGTTCTTCGACACGCACACGCTGCAGCGCCCCGGCGGCTACACGCCCCCGCCGCGCCGGTTCTAGTCGGCGAGTGCTATAGAGCCCTCATGGCCCAGATCGACATCTTCAACGGGGACGCGGACGGCATCTGTGCGCTCACTCAGTTGCGCCACGCGGAGCCGCTCCGGAGTACCCTCATTACCGGCGTGAAGCGCGACATCGCGTTGGTAGCGAAGGCCGAAGTGTCCCCGGGCGACCGGATCACCGCCCTCGACATCAGTTTCGACAAGAACCGCGAGGGCGTGTTGAACGCGCTCGACGCGGGCGCCGAGATTTTCTACGTCGATCATCACTTTGCCGGCGAGATCCCCCAGAGCGACAAGCTCACGACGATCATCGACACCGACTCGAACGTCTGCACCAGCCTTCTGGTCAACGGGCACTTGAAAGGCGCGTTCGTCGAGTGGGCAGTGACAGGCGCGTTCGGCGACAATCTGAAAGCCAGCGCGCGCACCATCGCCGCGCCACTCGGCCTCAGCGAAGCGCAGCTGACGCTCCTCGAGAACCTCGGCATCTATATGAACTACAACGGGTACGGCTCCTCGCTCGAAGATCTGCACTTTGCTCCCGCCGCCCTGTTCGAGCTCGTACGCCCGTACGCCACACCCTTTGCCTTCGTCGAAGAGGCGCGCGAGGCATTCGAGCAACTCGAGTCTGGCTATCAAGCGGACATGGCCGATGCCGCCGCGGTGAAGCCGACCCACGAAGCCGAAAAGACCGCCGTCTTCATTTTCCCCAACGAGCCCTGGGCGCGCCGGGTCTCGGGTGTCTACAGCAACGACTTGGCCAATGCCAATCCGGCCAGGGCTCATGCGGTGCTCACCGAGCGCCCCGATGGCACGTACTTGGTCAGCGTCCGCGCGCCCCTCGAGAACAAACAGGGCGCCGACGAGCTCTGCCGCCAGTTTCCGACCGGGGGAGGACGTGGCGCGGCGGCTGGGATCAATGCGCTGCCGGGCGACCAGCTGGAGGCGTTCGTCGGCGCGCTTGCGGCGTCGTACCCGTAGCTCCCACCGGGTCCACGCACTGCAAAGACAGCGGCGACGACGTCCGACGCCGTCCGCGACGATGACCGACAGCATCGTTCCCAGGGGTAGCGCTGGCTCGACACCCCAGAATTGCAACGTTTCCGCGTTGGCACGCGCCGTGCTTTAGCTGTGAGTCAGAACACAACAAGGAGCGACCCATGCAACACGAAAGCATCTCTTCCATCATCGAACAGGCCAAGAACCAGCGCGCCGAGTACATCGGCGGCTCCATCTGCAAGCACCCGCTCGCGGCGCTCCTCGTCGTCGCGATTCCGGTGATGTTGATGCAGGTGGAATGGACCCCTTTAGCGACGGTTGCCGGGACTTCGCCCGCAGCTGATTCTCACGAGGCTGCTCTTCTCTGAGGTCGCGGGCGTCAGAACACGCCCCGGACCCCGACGGCCCCACCGACGCGACTGACGTTGATGTCTGGCGATAGGTCCACGGCGAGCTTCTTGTCGCCCTTTCTAAACAAGTAGACGAGCGGCATTGTGAGGAGTGGGGCCGCGGTGACGCCCAGCAAGATGGCGAGGTCAGTTCGTTTGGCTCGCTCGACGCAGGGTTCGGGGTTCAGATTATTGATCGAACAGGAATCGGCAGGCTTTGGGCTTGCGGTCACGCCGGATGCGATCGCCCCCGCGGTTAGTCCGATCCCGAGACCCCCACTGAGCCATGCCCACCACGGTGTTTTGCGTTTGTACGGCAGCACGAGCGGCATCGCGGTGACCAGCATGGCGGAGCCCGCCGCCCCGGTGACGATCATGCCGGTGCCTAGGTTGAGCCATTTGCCGTGCGCGTCGAGGCTGCCTGGGTCGGAGGTCCAATCGTCACCGGCAGCGCTCCGGACGATCAGCAGACCATAGCCGGCGAGCAGGGACGCCGTGCCGAGCGAAGCGAGTGTGAGTCCGGAAATGAATTGACCGCGTGGAGGGCGAACCGGGCGAGCGCGGTCCCTGCTGGCTTCCGCCTGTGCCTGCGTTCGTGCATTCCCTGTCGTGCAGTCGAGTGCGACAGGATTGGGGCCCGTGAGGTCCTTGCACTCGCCGGCAAGCAGCGCCGCCGTCGCGCCGATGACCCCCTCCGTGCTCGGCCCCTCGTCGGTCGTGCTGATCCGAGCGAATGCCGAGTTCCGTTGCGTTCCCCGAATCAACCTCAGCTCGAGTGTCCCTTCCACGGGAACTGAAGCGAGGACCACCGCGGCCGCGGGCAAAACCCTCGCGAACTCCCTGGCGTCTCTTGCGCGCTGTCGCGCGTCTGGCGTGTCTTCATAGTCGAGATGCAGGATCGGGGTCGTTCGCATAGCGCGATCGAATCGATCCGCGACGAACAGGTTGGTCCTTCCCGCACCCACCCGAACTCGATGAACGCGACTCGAGGTGACTGGATCACACTCGACCTGTACGCGGTACTCACTCGGGTAGAGGTTTGCCATCTCGAATGGGGTCTCGCCGAGGAGCACGCCGTTGACTCGGACCGGGCACGCCGATGGTTCGCTTTCGACCGCTAGCGTGCTCGTGTGGGTTGGGCCCGGCTGCGATGCTTCGTCGTACAACATCGCCACGGGTGGCGGGTGCATGTATCGGGTCGGCTCGGTGTCAGGCACCATCCGCGCGCATCGTTCGGCTTCGGTTTGAGCGTCGGCGGGATCTCCGGTTTCGAGTAGAGCGCGGACGGTGTAGAGGCAGGTGTCCAAGACCTCGCGAGCTTGCTTGGGGTCCCGGTTGAGGACGTCGAGTGCCGTTACCGAAAGCAATTGCGCTTCCTCGAGTTGACGGAGCGCGGTCGAATACTCGCCCTTCGAGAGCTGCCGCACGGCCCCTTGGGATAGCGCGCGCCAGTCTTCAATCGCGCTATCGGAAACCGTCGATGGTGGCGCGGAGCCGCGTTGCTCGAATCGGACGATGGCTTGACCCGACGACCAGACGCCGACGCCTTGCTTGCGAAGCTCGCGACTGACCTCGCCGACGGTTTGGCCCATCCACGCGACATCGCCGTCCGTCGTAACTGGGAGCACGAGCCAATCTTCCGATTGAGCTAGTACACTCGACACACCAAAGCACCAGAGCGCGCCAACCACCAAGACGAGTCGCATCGCGTGCGACTATCTGCGGTTTGGTCTCGAGGCGCAATGGATCAGCGCCGCCCGATGCCGGCCCAGAGGCTCTCGTGGATGAGGTTCAGAACGCATTCGGAGTCGGGCGCTGGTTTGCCGAGTTGGAGTCGACCGTCGATGAGCAAGAACGCGGCGCCATGCACGGCGGACCAGGCAAGCAGGCCGGCATCGCTCACGCTTCGCGACAAGAGACCTTCTTGTTCGCAGCTTTGGAGGACACCTTCGAGTGCGGTGAAGGCGGCATCACCGGCCTCGCAAAGCTCCGGCACGTCACGCGCGGGCATCCACCCGAACATCAGTCGGAAGAGCTCCGGATGAGCGGTGGCGAACTTCAGGTAGCCGGCCCCGGCGCGCCGGAGCCGTTCACCACCATCGGGCGCGCCCTCCAAGTCGGCCAGCATTGCTGCGCGGAGCTTTCGAAAGCCTTCGGTCGCCAGGGCCGCCAAGAGGGCGTCTTTGTCCTCAAAATGGCGGTACGGCGCCCCCGGGGTGACGCCGAGCTGGCGCCCCACCTTCCTTAAAGAGAGCCCCGCCGGGCCGTCTTCTTCGAGCAGTGCCCCGGCGGTTTCGAGCAGCGATTCACGTAATTCACCGTGATGATAGGCTTTTTTAGCTAAGGCCATGCTGGAGTGTAACTTGATCATGATTTGTTTGTAAACAGTGTTGACATAGAGAGTGAACGCCGTATACATCAATGTATACACCGAATACATCAGAGGTCAACATGAACAAGTCAATACTCACAATCGGAATCGTTCTTTCGCTGGGCACCGTCGGCTGCGCCGGGTTTGGCGTCCAGCAGGGCTCGGCGGTCACCGCCCACCTCCACCAGGAGCGGGGGGTCGATGGCCTTTGGATTGCAACGGAAGCAACGCCCTACCAAGGGACCGACGACACCCCCCGCTACGCCGATCAAACGCTCGGTGGCCTGTGGAACTCTGATGCCGAGGGCGCAGACCCGGCGCTCCAGACCGAGAGCAACTACGGCCGAGGCCTGGGCGACCTTTGGAACTCGAGCTCTGTCACCCGAAGCTGGGACATCAACTCTGGTGCGGAACCCGCCCCGGCAGGGGCGCTCTTCAGTGGTTCCGCAGCTGCCCGGAATTGGTAGTCGACGTGGACGGCAACGCGGGACCTCCCCCGAATCGCAGCCCGCTAGCTGCGGTTCGGGACCCCTTGCGTGGCTCCCATGCCCTAACTTCACAAAGTGTTAAGTAGTTGCGTCGTTGAAGCTGCAAGTTTACATTGTGTAAATCATGATTTCGCCCGTCGCCGCCCAGAAAGACCTGCCACCAGCCAAGCCGATGCCGCGCCACAAGGGCCACTGGCTTTGGGGCGGTACCTTCGACTTTCAGCGGAACCCGGCTGACTTCGTTCTCGAGGGGCACGAGCGGTACGGCGACGTGTTCGTGACTCGCGTCCTTTACGGAAGCTCGTACTTCATTCGCGACCCTGAGGTCGTCAACGCGATCAACGTCACACACGCGAAGTACATCTCCAAGCCCAAAGTCGTGAAGCAGATGTGGAAACCGTTTCTCGGAAACGGGCTCGTCCCAAACGACGGCGATTCATGGAAGCGACAGCACAAGCTGATCATGCCCGGCTTCCACAAGACCCGCACCGATGCCTACGCCCCCACGATGACGGAGTACACGCACGACATGGTGCGAAGTTGGAAGGACGGTGAGCAGCGCGACTTCCGACAAGAGATGGTGGAGCTTACCCTGCGCGTTGTCGCCAAGACCTTGTTCGATACAGATCTCGCGCACGACTCGCAGACCGTGCACCAGGCGATGGAAGACATCAGCGAGGCCCTCATCGACCATGCACAGACTCCGATTCCCACGCCCCGATGGTGGCCGACGGAACGCAACAAGCGCATGGTGCGCGCGCTCGATGCCATGGACGGCGTCATTGGACGTCTCGTCGAAGCGCGACGAAAGCAGAAAAAAGACCGCGGTGATCTGATGTCCCACATCGTGTTTGCCACCGACGAGCAAGGCAGCATGTCGGACAAGCAGATGCGCGACGAGCTGATGACACTGATCTTCGCGGGCCACGAGACGACGGCGCATACGCTCACCTGGGCCTGGTATCTCCTTGCGACCAATCGCGACAAGCTCTTGAAGGCGCAACAAGAGATCGACCAAAAACTCGGCAGCCGTGCCATCGGTACTGATGATCTGCGCGATCTTCCGTACCTCGAGACGTGCCTCAAAGAATCGCTTCGCCGGCTACCCGCCGTTTGGATCTTCGCGCGTGAGACGCAGAAAGACCTGCGACTTGGCGGCTACGATTTTCCGAAGGGCGCGATCCTCGCGATCAGTCCACTCGCGGTGGGGCGCAACGCAAAGTACTTCGACAATCCGCTCGAGTATCGGCCGGAACGCTGGACGCGCGAGTTCGAGCGTCAACTGCCGAAGGGAGCGTACGTGCCCTTTGCCGCCGGGCCTCGGGTTTGCCTCGGCAAACAGTTCGCCATGATGGAGATGCGGATCATCCTCGCGACGCTGATTCAGAACGTCGACATCAACGTCCTCGATGGCTTCGAGCCGGACCTCGTTCCCGAGCTGTCGTTGAACCCCGGAGAGCGCGGGATGCAGATGACGGTTCGTTTTCGAGACGACGCGCCCGTCTTGGCCGGTGACCGCAGCCGGAGCCGCGAGGTTTCAAGCACGCACGCAGCCTGATCGGCCGAGCGCTGTCAGTTCAGGATTCTTGACTCGGGCACTGAGGCCCAGGGAATCATTGCGTTTTCCGTGCCACAGCGATAGTGGTATTATAAAATTACAGCATTAACCCTTGACGCAGTGCGTTGATATCCCCAAGTTGCGGAGGCGTGGGTGGCGCGCCTCAGCAAGTCGCCCACGAGAACTGATTGGGGGTTTCCATGGATACTGCATTTCTCGTCGCCATCTTGTCTATCGTCGCGCTTCACGTCGCCGCAATCGCGGGTGGCGGTCTAGGCCTGGTGATCATGCGCTTGCTCGGCCGAACACCGACCAGCACACCCTCCTCCGAGGGACGCGAGTCGATCCACTAGTCGGGCGGGCAGCCTGCGCGAGCTAGGTCAGCACCACGAGGCTTGGTTCCTCGGCTGCTCTAGAAGCTCGCGCAGGTTCGCCGACACCACGCGGTAGCCGACGTTGCCGTAGAGCTTCTGCCTACCCTGATTGAGGTAATAGGTGGGGCTGCCTTCGATCTTGTGTTCGTCGCGCAGCTCGATGTCTCTGCACATCTCGGCCATCGCCTCGCCTGATTCGAGTTTGGCCTCGATGGCCGGGACAGGGAGTCCAACCCGATCCAGGACGTCGAAGAGCACCGCACGCTGGGAGATATCACGAGCGTCGGCAAAGAATGCCGAGCGGACTCGCCACGCCGCTTCTTCGAACAAGGTGCGTCCAGCCAGCTCGTCGCGCCGAGCGCCGTCGATGGCGCCTTCTCCGGTGAGTAGTCGCGCCGCGCACAGCACCTCGTGTGCCGCCGATGAAGTTGTCGGGGCGACATCGTTCCAAACGCGCTCGTTGACCGAGACGTGGGGAAAGTCTGCGGCGACCTTTCGCACGTGCTTCCCAAAGCCCGCGTATCCGCCCCGGTCTTTGCGGCCTTCCGCGATGCGATGATGGGTCGCGCCAAAGATCGGAATGAAGCGGTACTCCAACTCGACCGAGTCGCCGAACTCCTTGCGAACCTCGTCGAGTCGAACCTCGGCCACGTATGCCCAGATGCACAACACATCCGACACGTATGAGATGTGAACCGTCATTCGAACACCACGTACGCGACTCCGGCAGCAAAAAGGAGTGCAAACACGAACAGCCACTGTCGCCAAATGTCGCTTTGAAGCGCGGTGTCGTCGGCGGGTTCGACCGCTTCGGTGCGGCTACACTTCGGGCAGCGTGGGTCGTCGCCGGCTTCCTCGGGGACGAACTCGTGGTCGCAATCAGCGCAGAGGTAACTGGCAGACATCTCGCTCACCACTGCGCGATACCGCCCAAGTCGTGGACGCTTGCGAAACCCTGGCTTTCGAGAAGGCGCTTGGCCATCGCGCTCCGACCGCCGCTCTGACAGTAGACGACGACCTGCGCGCTCTTGTCGCCCAGCTCATCAGTGCGGCCGGCGAGCTCTTGCACCGGGATGTTGATCGCGCCGTCGATGTGTCCGCCGCCAAACTCCTCGGGACTACGGACATCGAGAAGGGTGGCCCCGTTGGCGACCAACGTGCGCGCATCGCCTCCCGAGACTCGGACTCCGGAGAAACGGAGGTAGAGCACGGCTGCCACCGCGATGACCAAAACAACTAAGATGATCTTCGAGAACATGGGCCAAGGATAGTCGCGCGCGGGGTCGGCGCCACAGGTCTCGATGGGCAGCCGGCGTGCAGCGGAAAGGGCGATCGGGTACGGTCCCGCTATGCGCGACAGTGCTATTCGATCGGCGCTCATCGTCCTGACTTTGGGGCTTTTCGCTGGCTGCGCTGGCGG
>CAYZDM010000045.1:0-11202 GCA_964476875.1 uncultured Sandaracinaceae bacterium
CGCGGTGCCGTGCCAAGTCGAAGCCGACAAAGTCGAGCGCTCCTTCTGCGCTCCGTGGACTATCGCGATTCGGACCGCATCGTCACGCTCCTAACCGAAGAGTACGGGAAGATCTCGGCGCTGGCGCGCGGTGCCCGAAAGAGTCAACGCCGATTTGGGGGTGCCCTACAGCCCTACGTTCTGATGCAAGCTCATTTTCGAATGGGCCGCGGCGAGCTCGCGCACTTGGAGCAGGTCTCGGTCGACCAATCGTTTCACCAGATTCTTCGGCGCTTGGATGCGATTGGATCCGCTGGCGCAGCGATGGCTGTCATTCGAGAGCGAGTCCCCGAGCACGAACCCGAGCCCGCCGTGTTCGAAGTAGCCGTGCGTTTTCTTTCTGCGCTCAACGAACACGCGCCGGCCGACGAGTCGTTGCTTTGTCTGCAGATCCGAGTGCTTGCGCTGCTCGGCTTCTCTCCGACGCTCGATCGTTGCGTCCACTGCGGTAAGGCGCCGGCCCAAGGGCGCTCGGCTTCCTTCGATGCTACCCGCGGAGGGATCGTGTGTAGGGCGTGTGGCGGCGGCCGATTGGTGCTGTCCGCGGCGTCCCTTCGGCGATGGGCTGTGGTCCAAGCGACGTCGGAGTTTCCCGAGGCGCCCTGGCCGGATCGAGAGCGGCAAGAGGTCCACGATGCAATGGCGCAACTGGATGCTACCCACGCGACCGTCAGCGTACGGGAGCGAACCGCAGGGGCATCAGGACGATGGGAGGGTCGCATCTCGTGACTGACCGAATCGAACCGACCGAGCTTCGAGCTCCGCGTGGAGCCCGTGTCATGGAGATCGACTGGGCCGATGGGCACCGAAGCCTGTATCCGCACGAGTTGCTTCGCGGCTTCTGCCCCTGCGCGCAATGTCAGGGTCACGAAGGCCCCGTCGAATTCGTCGAAGGCGGCGACCTGGAACTCGCCGACATTCAACAGGTTGGGAATTACGCGCTCCGGCTCGTGTGGCGCGATGGTCACCAAACAGGGATCTACAGTCATCGGTTCCTGCGAAGCCTGTGCGCCTGTTCATCCTGCGCACCCGACGACCCGAAGGCACGCTTGCTTAGGCGTGAATAGGGCGACTCCCCCCCTGTGCGCGTCTGTTACCATGTACGCGGGGGGATCGAGTGACATTTCACGCTCTCATTGTCGACGACAGTAGCGCCGTCCGCGCGTTTGTCCGAGCTTCTTTGGAAGACGCGGATTTCGCGCGGGTGCAAGAGGCCGAGACCGGTTTCGAAGCGCTTCGGCTCCTGGCTTCAAACGCTTTTGATGTCGTCATCGTCGACGTCAACATGCCAGATATCAACGGTCTCGAGCTGCTGGCCTTCATGAAGAAGAGTCCGCGTCAACAGGGCGCCCGAAAGATCCTGATCAGTACGCAGGTTGACGGTCGGGATGCCAAACGTGGCGCCGAGCTCGGTGCCGACGCGTTTCTCGAGAAACCGTTCGAGGTTGACGAGCTTCGAGAGTTGATTCGAAACTTGCTCGCGGCTCCGGGAGAGGCCTCTCTGTGAGCGACCCGCGCGACAACGTCCAGCAGGAGTTCTTGGCAGAGGCTCAAGAGCTCGTCGAAGCGTTGTCACGCGACCTCTTGCTGCTCGACGAAGCCCATCAACGCGACGAGCGGACAGACCCAGGACTGATCAACGAGATCTTCCGCAGTGTTCACACGCTCAAGGGCATTGCGGGGATGTTCGGCTACAAGCATGTGGGCGCGGTCGCTCACGCGCTCGAGGACTTGCTCGACGATCTGCGACTGGGGCGCCTGCCGGTCGGCTCTCAAATGCTCGATGTGCTGTTCGACTCGGTGGAGCGCTTCCAAAGGCTCTTGGCACTCGAGGACCCGCAGTCGCCAGAGGAAGAGGCCGGGGTCCAGAGCTACATCACCGCCGTTCGCTCGATCGGCCGGGAGACGCCCGAAGAGGAGGGTGACCCACTAGACCGCTACGCGATCGAGCCCGCGGTCCTTTCCGTTCTGACAGAGTACGAGGAGCATCGGTTACGCGCGTGCATTCGAGAGGGCATGAGGCTCTATCGTCTTCGGGCGGCGTTCGACCTGACAGCCATCGATGACTCGATCGAGACGCTTCGGGGCGTTGCGAGCGATGACGCAGAGATCATCACTTACCTGCCGAGCATGGAAGGCGGCAACGAGGACACCATCGAGCTCGTGGTGCTGCTTGCGAGCCGCACCCCGGTGGGCGAGCTCCAAGCCCATTTCGAAGCGCGATATGGCACCGTCGAAGCGATCGAAGAACGAACCCATCTGCCAACGCTGCCTCCTAGGCTCACGTCGATTCCCTCGTCGGCGGTTAGCATGGGGCCTCAGAACGAAGAAGACCCCAACCAGGCGTCGCTTCGGTCGGTTGCCAACTCAGTCCGGGTCGACATTCGGAAGCTGGACCACCTGATGAACGTCGTGGGCGAACTCGCGCTGGTCCGTAGCGCTGTCAATCGAATCATCGACCAGTTCAAAGGTGATTCGATCCACAGGCAGTCGGTGATGGACCTAGACCGTATCGGCCGCGGTTTCGAACGACAGCTTTCTGAGCTCCGCACCGGAATCCTCGATGTTCGCATGGTGCCCCTCGGGCAAGTCTTCAATAAGCTCGCGCGCATTGTCCGACAGGCCGCGCGGGAGCACGACAAGCAGGTGCGTCTCGTGGTCACCGGTGCGAGCACGGAGGTCGACAAGCTCATCGTAGAAGAGCTCACTGACCCGCTGATGCACTTGGTTCGAAACGCCATCGACCATGGTATCGAGTCCACCGATACGAGAAACCGAGTTGACAAGGCGGCGGAGGGAACCCTTGCGCTGAACGCCTACCACAAGGGCAGCAACGTTGTGATCGAGGTCGAGGACGACGGCGGCGGGATGAACGCGACGCAGCTCCGTGACGCGGCGGTCGCGCGCGGTCTCCTCAGCGCGGATGCCAGTCAAGAGCTGAGCCGCCAGGAGATGCTCAATCTGGTGTTTCTTCCCGGCCTGAGCACGACTTCGGAGATCACCGACCTCTCGGGCCGCGGCGTTGGCATGGACGTCGTCAAGACCAACATCCTTCGCCTCGGGGGAATGATCTCGATCGCCAGCGAGCCGGGTATTGGTACCAAGATTACCGTCACCCTTCCGATCACCTTGGCGATCATTCGCGCTCTGCTCGTCACCGTGGCCTCACGAACCTTTGCATTGCCGATCACTGCGGTTCGTGAGGCGATCCCATACGTGCCCGAGGACGTGCGGACCATTCAAGGCCGCGAAGTGATCACGCTTCGCGGCCAGACCCTTGCGATCTGCGACTTGGGGCGGCTCTTCGGATTTAGGGGTTCCAGTCGCAATGAAGGGCGTTTCGTCGTCGTCGGCGCGATGGGCAACCGGGAGCTGGGCTTCGTCGTCGATGGTTTGATCGGTCAGGAAGATGTGATTATCAAGGCGCTCGGCAAGAGCCTGTCTTCAGTCCGAGGCTTTGCCGGTGCAACCGATCTCGGCGATCAGAAGGTAGCGCTGGTGCTCGACGCACCGGCCCTTTTCACCGAACACTTTGAGGGCGCGGACGCTCTCCATGGCATGGAGACGCGCCCGTGAGCCTAACCGCGCACCGATCGACTTTGGTTCCCGATACTGGGGGCGGCTCTGGGGCCGTTCCAGTGCTGGCGGTGCTAGCCGGAGACGAGGCCTATGGCTTTCCACTGTCTGCGATTCGGGAGATCCTCGTGCCGCCTCCGTTGACCGAAGTTCCGCGTTGTCCGGAGCATTTCCTCGGCGTCATCGCGGTGCGAGGTCAGATCATCACGGTGATCGACCTGCCGAAGCTCTTGCAACTCGACGCCGAACAGACGGAACCCTACGGCCGCGTCTTGCTGGTGGACAACGGAGAGGAGCTCATCGGCGTGGCGGTGGATCGCGTCATTCAGGTGCACCGAATGGCGCCGACGCAGATCGAGTACGCAAGTGCCATGAGCGCAGAGCTGTCGGAGTACGTCGTCGGGGTCGGCCGGGTCGGACCGGACGCATCGGACAAGACCGACATGTTGATTCTCATCGATCCAGTAGCGTTGTTGGGGGGCTGAAGTGAGCGGGGGCAGAGCATACAGCGGGACGTTGGCGAAGGACTTGATTCGGGTCGAGGTCGGGACGGTCCTGTACGCGCTCGAGGTCTCCCGTATCCGTGAGATCGTCAATCCGCTGCCGATCATCGAGCTTCCAAGGGAGCGTACGTTTGTGCTCGGCGTGTCCGACTACCGTGAGCAAGTGGTCGCAGTGATCGATCTGCGACGCCTCTTCGGTTTGCCGGCGCAGGAAGCAAGTCGACGCACCAAATGGATCATCCTGGAGACGGAGAATATGCTAGTCGGGGTCGTCGTCGACGCCGTGCTCGATGTGTTCTCTTCGGCGGAGAACCGGCAGCGCAATGTCCCCGTGCTGGACGAGCGTCACCGCGGCCGCGGGATTACGTCGGCCTATCGCCATGACGAACGCCTGGTCTTCCTGCTCGACGCCGATCGACTCGTCGAACCGGCAACGGAGATCGATCCGGACGAGATGCCGTCCTTGCCCGCGGAGGCCTTTTGAGCAGCGATCAGCTCGAACAGGCCCTTCACTCCGCCGACCCGGACGTCCGGCGTCAGGCCGTCTATCGGATGAGCCTACGCCCTCAGGGGACGCCACTGCTCCAGATTCTCGACGCATTGTCCGATACCGATTGGCGGGTTCGACGAGAGGCGATCTCGCTTGCCGCCCAAACGAGAGAGAAAGACGAGCTAGTCGACGCGCTTCTCGTTCGCGTAGCCGAGACAGAGAACATCGGATTGCGCAACGCGGCGATTGAGGTTCTCGGAATGGTCGCTCAGGGAAGTGCGGACAAGTTCGCCAAAGCCTGTGAAAAGGCCGAGAAGGGTGTGCGGAAGTTTCTCGTCGAAGCGATGGGTAAAACAAGGGACCCGCAGATGATCGATCAGCTCGAACTGTTGGTCCGCGGATCCGACGCCAACGTGGCCGCTGCAGCGGTCGAGGCCTTGGTTTGCATTGGCGGTGCGCGTGCCGAAGGTCTTCTGCAGGAACAGCTGTCGACGCCTCATTTGTTTCTTCGTATTTCCGTCGTCGAAGGCTTGACGCGACTCGGCACTCGCGTGCCCTGGTCAGAGCTCGGCCCCGCGGTTGAGGACACGATCGTGCGCCGGATTTCCGCCGAGCTACTCGGAAGGACGGGCGAGCCGGAAGCTGTGGAGTTTCTTCTCGAGCTAGCGGCCGACGCCTCGCCCCAAACGTCCTCGGCGGCCCTCCGCGCCATCGCCGAGCTCGCGCAACAGACTGAGGCCGATCGGGCGGAGCTGGTCGACCGACTCAGCGCCTCAAACGACTCCTTTCGCCACGCGCTCCACGAAGCGCTTCTTCATGGCGACACTGCGACTCGTCAGGGCGCCGCCTATCTAGCCGTGCTCTGTAGGGACGCCAGCTCGCTCGAAGCGGTCCTCCAAACCATCGCCGACGATGTAGCCAACCAGGAAACCATCGAAGCACTGCGAGCTTGGGGCCCCGGTTTGATCGAACCGCTGCTCATGCAGCGTCGGGCGGAGCCACGGGTTTGGGCCATCTCGCTCGAACTCGCCGCTGAGATGAGCTACCGGCACCTCGATGTCGTTTCAGTCAGTACACGCGATCGCATCCGGAGCTTGATCGAAAGTGATCTTAGCGGTTCCACCGACGAAGTTCGCGCCGCTGCTGCCGAGAGCCTTCGGTGGTGGGGTGACGCACGCGATTGCCGCGCGCTCGTCGAGTGCCTGAACAATCAGTCACACGTGGTTCGGGCCGCCGCGACGAGCGCCCTCGAGGCGCTAATCAAGCGGGTACCCGCGATCGTGGAGCAGGCTCTCGAGCGGGCGGACCTCGATGGCCCGGGGGGCGCTGACATCGCCCATGTGCTGTCGCGACTGGACTCGAGCGGTGCCGTGGGAGTGCTCAAGCGGGGACTGCAAAGCAGGGATCCGCGAACCCGCCGTGCGGTGGTGCAAGCCCTGGCGATGGCCAATGCGACCGACATGGCGCAACTGATCGGCTACGCCGTCGCAGATGAAGATATCGATGTGCAGATCGCTGCGGTTCGGACGCTCGGACAGATGAGTACCAACGAAGCCAACGCGCCTCTAAGCACTGCGCTCGATTCTCCGTTCCCCCCGATCCGGGCGGAGGCGGCCCTGGCCCTTGGCCGACGCGACGCAAGCAGCGCCATGCCCCGGATACGGGCGCTACTCGAAGACGAAGAAGCAGTTGTCGTCGCGGCCGCGATCGATGCGTTGGCGTGGTTGGGAGACTCAGGAGTCAGTGCAGCTGTCGAGCGTGCGCTCTCTCACGCAGATGCCGAGGTGTTTCAGGCTGGGCTACGCGCCGCTCGAACCTTGCCTGTCGCTGATGCCGAGCGTCTGCTGGGTCGTGGTCTTGACCATGCCGCTTGGAACGTACGCATGCTGGCGATCAAGCTCTTGCTCGATCTCGATACTGAGCACACCCGAGCGCTTCTATCCGAGGCTCTCGCCGTCGAAAGTGATTCGATGGTTAAGCACGCGATCGAGAGCGGACTGCGCGGAGAGTAGTGTGACCCTGTTACGCGACGTCGGACCGACCCTGGACCTCAAAGAGTTTCGACTCCTTCGGGATTTCGTCAATCAGTTCTGCGGCATCTATTTCGCCGATGACTCGTCTTATATCGTCGAGCGGCGACTCCGCGAGCGCCTTCGCGAACTCGGAATCGAAGACTTCGCCGAATACTATCGCTACTTGCAGTACCATCCCAAAGCCGACTCGGAGCTCGAGGCGGCGGCCGAAGTCTTAACCACCAACGAAACCTATTTCTTCCGAGAGGCGTATCAGCTCCGCGCGTTCACAGATGAGATTCTTCCTGTCGTCCGGGGTCGCGCTCTTGCTCGGGGGGCGAAACGACTCGACGTGTGGAGTGCCGGATGTTCCAGCGGCGAAGAGGTCTACACGATCGCGATGCTCATCGACGCGACCGGCCTCTTCGAGGGCTGGGACATCCGCGTGTTTGGAAACGACATCTCCCGCCGCGTTCTGCGCAAGGCGCGCGGCGCGACCTACACCTCTGCCAGTTTCCGGGCGATGATTCCGGAATACGAACGGTACTTCATCGACACCGACGAGGGCAGACAGGTTCATCCGCGCATTCGCGCAATGTGCCATTTCGGGCACTTGAACCTGATGAATCAGCGGCGCTCCGCCATCGTGGGGCGGGTAGATGTCACGTTTTGTCGAAATGTGTTGATCTATTTCGACGACGCTTCGCGCCGAAAGGTGCTCGATACGATCTATCAACGATTGAACCGTGGTGGATACTTACTCCTCGGCCACAGCGAGTCTTTGCTGCAATCGAGCACTGCGTTCGAGATAGCGCAGCTATCCACGGATATCGTCTACCGGCGTCCGATTCCGTACACCGAGTTGCCCCCGAGGGGGTCCTAAGATGAGGGAACTTCGCGCACTAGTTGTCGACGATTCCTCGCTCAACCGGCGGACTATCGCGGCGATTCTTGCAGAGATACCCGGCATCTCACACGTGGACGTGGCGAGCGATGGGGCGGATGCGTTGCGCGTCGTCGAGGCGAATCCGCCCGATTTCATCACCTTGGATTTGGAGATGCCCAGGCTTGATGGGTTCGAGTTCCTTCAACTTCTGATGGACCGACATCCGCTGCCGGTCGTGGTGGTGTCTGGCCTCTCCGCCAAAGAGCACATCTTCCGAGCCTTAGAACTTGGAGCTATCGACTTCCTCGAGAAGCCCGAAGGTGTCGACGCACCGCTCGAGAGTTTGCGACGGCGCCTCATCGAGAAGGTACAGGTCGTTCAGCAGCTTTCACCACTCGCCCTTCGAAGAACGACCCAGGGTAGCCTTGCGCTGGATGCGGATGTCCGCCCAGTCGCGGGTCAGGTCCCCGAACCATCCGTGATAAAAAGGATTCCGGGCAAGGTCATCCTCATCGGCGCGTCGACCGGAGGACCGAAGGCACTGGTTACGTTGTTTCGCCATCTGCATGACGATGTGGATGCGGCCTTGATCGTGGCGCAGCACATGCCTCCTCGCTTCACCAGCACGTTTGCTAGTCGCCTCGACAAGACCGGCGTGGTCCAGGTGTCCGAGGCCAAGCAGTACGAACGCCTCGCACGAGGGCACGCCTACGTCTGTCCGGGAGGAAGGTGTATCGAAGTGGTTCCGTCCGATCGGGGTCCTGCGATTCGCGTTGTCCACCCCAACGAGGGGTCCCACTACGTCCCGTCCGCGAACCAGCTCTTCACGACTGCAGCACGGGTGCTCGGCGATAAGGCGATCGCCGTAGTGCTGACGGGGATGGGGGATGATGGAGCGGAGGGGGTTCGCGAGATCTCCAAACGGGGCGGAACGGTGCTGGTGGAAGCCCCCGAAACCGCGGTCGTTTCTGGCATGCCCCTCGCGGCCCAAAGGACGGGGGTTCCCCATCATTCGCTGGGCATTTGGGCGCTCGGTGACATGCTTGCCGAACTGGCCCGGCCTGGCCGACGATGAGGCCCGAACTTTGAGCAGTCGCTTTCCTATCGTAGGATTCAGATAGTCATGCGCCAATACCGCTGCCTCGTCGTCGAAGACTCCAAGACCATGCGCAGCATGCTGTCGGAGTCTCTCCGACGAATTCCCGGAATGGAAGTCGTCGAAGCCGAAAACGGCCTAGCCGGAATCCGTGCGCTTGCCGCTCAACAATTCGACCTCGTGTTGACCGACGTCAACATGCCCGTGATGGATGGGTTGAAACTGGTCAAGCACGTGAGAGGTGATCCGCGGCACGAGAAGACACCCATCGTGATCATCACGACAGAGAGCGCGCCGCACGATCGAGATCGCGCACTCGCGCTTGGCGCCAACGCATACATCGAGAAGCCAATTCAGGGACCGAGGGTGATTCGCGCCGTGAAGAAGCTGCTCGAGGTCTAAAGAAGATGGGCGACGACGAATCGCAGCCTCCGGGGAAAGGCATTCTGCATCCCGAGGGCATGCGAGCCGTCCGGGATCTCGCGTCGGGTGTCGTGCACGAAGTCAACAACATCCTCGGTGTGATCATCGGCAACGCGCATCTGGCGAAGAAGAACGCCGCCAACGTCGAGGCAGTGGCGAAGTACATGGGAGAAGTCCGCGACGCCGCCGACCAGGGCCGAGAGCTGATGCGCCATCTGGCGGTTCTTGCCGGAGAACAGCCCCTTCGGACACGAGCTCTTTCGCTCAACGACCTCATCGCGGACGCGATTTCGGAAGTGACCAAGCCCACCGAACTCGACTTGAGCGCTGAGGACCCGATCGTGCAGCTCGACGTTCTGATGGCACGTGAGGCGCTTACGGGCGTTTCCCACTTCATGGCAGGAACCGAGGCCGTATCCTCGATTCGCGTCGCAACGCGCGTCGTCGGATCGGCCGTTGCGCTGACGCTCGAGGATGATGGGGCTAGTCCGAGCGCGAAGGAGCTCTCTGCCCTCTTTGCACCGTTCACGAAGCTCGATCGCCGACCCAAGCTGGGCCTCGAACTGACCAGGATAGCCGACCTGGCGTCGCGTTCCGGTGGCTACGTCACGGCCGGCGTCCGGGAGCCACGGGGCCTTCGGATCGTGTTGACACTGCCTGCTTCGGGTAATGCCTGATCAGGAGACAGTCCAGGTGTGTCCCTGTCGAAGAAGAGCATGTAGGTCCGGCTCGCCGAATCGCTCCTCCGACAGCCGACGCTGGACGTCGACGCTTTCGTTGTAGACCGGGCCGGGTTGGCGATAGATCACGCCAAGCGCCACGACCTCGGGTAGGTCGGTCAGCATCCAGGCGAGCGATGCGTTGGTCTCGTCGTGAATGAGGATGTCTTCTTCTGTGATCCCGTCCTCGCCGATGGTCACCACCTCGAGACTAAGGGTGCCTGGCCTCAGCCGGAGGCCCTTCTCGCCGTTGGCGCCAAACTTCATCGGCTGCCCATGCTCCAACCAGAGCTGATACGCTGGACCCGTCTTGCGGTCGGTGATCAGCTCGAACACTCCGTCGTTGAACACGGGGCAGTTCTGGAGGATCTCGATGAACGACGCCCCCTTGTGCTGCTTCGCCGCGGTTAGTGCCTCCGGCAGTCTCTTCGACGTATCGAAGGCCCGCGCGATGAAAGTGGCGCGTGCGCCGAGGGCGAAGCGCGTCGGCACGACCGGCTGGTCGATCGAACCAAGCGGGCTCGAGGGAGTGACCTTACCTACCTGCGAAGTCGGCGAGTACTGCCCCTTCGTCAGACCGTAGATCTGGTTGTTGAACAACATGATCTGGAGGTCGATGTTGCGCCTCAGCACGTGAAGCAGATGGTTGCCGCCAATGCTGAGGCCGTCGCCATCACCGGTGATGACCCATACGTCGAGCTCGGGATTGGCCAACTTGAGTCCGCTCGCAATCGCGGGTGCTCTTCCGTGGATTGTGTGAAATCCATAGGTGTTCATGTAGTAGGGGAAGCGACTCGAGCAGCCGATGCCCGAGATGAACACTGTGTTCTCTGGCGTCGAACCCAGGCTTGGCAGGGTTCGCTGAACTGCTGCAAGGATCGCGTAGTCACCGCAACCCGGACACCAGCGGACCTCTTGGTCCGAAGAGAAATCCTTGCGTGTGAGTTCTTTTTTTGGTGGGTTTGGGCTCATGTCGCGCTCCGTTGCAGTCGTTCCTCGACCGCTTGGACGAGGCTGGCAATCTGAAAAGGGTGTCCTGTGACCCTGGTGAGGCTCTCGGCGTCGACCAGGTACTCCGCTCGGAGCAGCTTCACGAGTTGTCCATTGTTGAGTTCGGGCACGAGGACGCTATTGAATGAGTTCAACAGGTTGCCGAGGCCCTCGGGAAGCGGCCAGATGTTGCGCAGGTGCAGGTGGGAAACCTCGTGTCCCTTTTCCCTGAGCACCCGAACTGCTTGGCTGATTGAGCCGTATGTCGAGCCCCAGCCAACCACGAGCAGGTCACCATGATCCTCTCCTTGGTCGACCCTGGCGGATGCGACGTCTCGAGCGACGCCCGCGACCTTGTCATGTCTGACCTTGGTCATCAGATGGTGGTTGCGGGGATCGTAGGAAATGTGCCCGGTGTTCCGATCTTTCTCCAAGCCGCCGATCCGATGCTCTAGGCCCGGCGTCCCC
>CAYZDM010000046.1:0-11098 GCA_964476875.1 uncultured Sandaracinaceae bacterium
CTCATCTCGGAACGTGACGGCTCGAAGCCCGGCACGGGGTTCCCATCCGGCGTCGGCGGTACGCTCGGTCCACTGGATGCCGTCTTCACTCGACCAGACGTCGCTGTAGAAGTTGCTAGTGGGGAAACCGAAGTCCTGCCCGCCGAGAACGTACATCGCTTCGCCTTTGACGACCGTTTGGAAGTACGCGCGCGGTGCCCAGTGTCCGGGCGTTTCGTTCGTGAGAATCTGTTGCCAGTTGACGCCCTCGTCATCGCTCACCCACACGTCGGCCCAAAAATCGGCGGGTATGAAGGGAGCGCCCATCGGGTCGGTCGGCGTGCGCCCGCCCAGGAGATAGAATCGGCCGCCGAGTTCGACCGCGTGGAGGCCGGCCCGCGCAGCCCAGGGCGCGTCGCCGTTCAGCTCGGTCCACTCGAAGGCCGTGAAGTCTACCCCGCCGGTTCCTCTGGCTCCGCCATCACCGCCCACTGCGCCGGTGCCGCTTTCGCTTGTTCCACAAGCGACTAGCAGCGTGAGGGCAACGAATGAAGTGTAAAACGATACGCTATGCATAGGGCTCGGAATAGCAGCGCTAGCGGTAACCCGAAATACGCGCGAAGCCTGGTCGTTGTCCAGGGCACGGGATCGCTGCCACTACTCAATCGTGAAAGATGGCTCTTCGCCGCGCAGGATACGGGTCAAGTCTCCTCGCACGGCTCGGTTCCCCACGTGGGACGCCAGCCGGCTCGCGCCGGGTACATGGCGGCGGAGCCATTCAAAGGGCGCGACGGCAGCGTGGATCGGGTACACGCTGTACTTCCAGAGGTCATTCGGGATACGAAGGTCGTCCGCTATTTCTTGGCCGTTGAATGCACGGGCCAGCCCGTTGTGGATGCGACTCACCGCTAGAGCGAGCACCGCTGGGGCGTTGCCCTTCGCGTTTTCCCCCGGCACCTTCAGAAGCTCCCGGGTCAGAGCCAGTGAATCCTCGTCCGGGCCTGGCTGAACGAGTTGAAGGAGGTCAGCGAGGTGACGCGTCTTGTCCTCGCTCCCGAGGTGATCGAGCAGCCACGGGTCGATCCCGCTCAGATGGCCACAATATCGCCACATCGCCAGAATCGCCTCGCGCTCTTCCGCGCTGAGGAAGAACCCCAAGCGCTGCGCTCCGTCCATCATCAGCAAAGAGAACTCGAGAAGGGTGCCGAACATGTCCGCCTGGTTGATCGGCAGCCCCCAGGCATCCGATTGCCACTGGTCCGAATCCAAACACGCTCGGCGCACATGCGCGTGAATCACGCTCACGCGCAACGCGATGTCTCGCCCTGGGTGTCCGGCTCGGAGGCCGTCTACCTGTGTCGCCTCGCTGACGAAGCGGGCCGTTTCGGCCAATCGCCGTTGGGTACGGTGCCGAAGCTGCCCCGTGAATGCGAGCGGCTTCACCGCCGCGCTCGAATGATAACCGTTGATCAGCGACCAGGCGCTGAGGACGATCATACCGAGGATTCCAAAGCGTTGATAGGCGAGCGCACCGACTCGGATCTGCGTGAAATCGACCCAGTCAGGCAGCTCGTCTGCTCGTTCGAAGAACCGCTGAAGTTCTGGCTCCGGGTTCGACACTGCGGCAATGCCCTGTCGAATCGACCGTTCGAACTGGGTCTTGGCAGGCTCTCCGATGCGCTCGATCCATTTGACGAGGTCATCGGCAATAGGATCGCTAGCGAGGTAGAAGCTTGCGTAGCGATCAGCATCGCTCCCGAACAGGGCTCGCGCTCGCTTTCGATTTCGGTACCGGCTCGGAAAGGTTTCGTCGCCAGCCATACTTTGGGAACCTAGGGCGCGACACCGGGATCGACCACCTAGGCCTACGAGCGGTGAGATGGTTTCATCGTTGGCGGCTCTTCTTCATCGGTTGCTCAGAACTGTTCGCCTACCGCGGAGGAACTGAGTGGTTCGTGTCCCACTATCGATGGGACTCAATCTAAGGACAGCTAGCTCGTCGTTCGACGCCTGTCTAGTTACTGTCTAGAAAGTCATTGACAAAAGCTAGACAAAAACTAGAGTCGCCCGAGGAGGAAACTGATGAACGAGAACGCTACCAATACAGCATCCCTGGCCCCGAGACGCCTGCTCGCCCAAATCGGCACCTCGAAGGCATTGTTCTTCGCGGCCGCTTTCATCTCGTACTGCTTGTCGATCGGGCTTTGGTTCTCCGGCGATCGGGAGCGTGGTCTGTTCGTCGGCCTGTGGGTTCCATCGATCCTCTCGGCGGCCGTTCTTCTTTTGACGGAGCCGCGCCATGACTGATCTCGATGTTCTCATGGCCGGCGCGATGGTGACATGCCTGACTTTGGCGGGCGCCTACGTAGCCATGCGTCGACGGGCAAACGAAACGCCGGTCGGCGCCTACGATTCTCCACGCGAGGGCATACCAGTGCCTCCCTCTTCCACCAGTGAAAGCGCTCAGACGAGGTAAGTCGAATGGCTACAAGCGAGATCCATATCGGGCACGCAACAAGTATTCCAAACCCTCCAAGAAGCGGGCGGGAGTCAATCCTCAGCATGACTCCCCTTGCCCTTTCAATCTTCCCCGCTCGGGATATCGCTCACGAAACCTTCGGCCTGATCTCGAACGGGGTCACCAGCAGCCGCTTCATGTCGCTGTTGAGTCGAACTCAGGCGGACCTTCGCGCGACAAGCGTTCCCATTCTCGTGGACCGGCATCGAGCCCGCAGGCATGTCGTTCTGCGATCGGATCTGAAGAGACCGAAACGGCGCTGGCTTGGTCAGCTCGCCCTGGAGCTGTACTTCACCCAGCTGTTCAGGAGCGACTCGGCGATCTTGGATCTCTCGCCGGCCCGACTTGGCGTCGCCGACAGCGGTGACGCCGTCTGGTCTCCGCTTCCCCTCTATATACGCTGGGAACCGGCTTTCGTTCAAGGCGTGCGTCACCTATACGCAGGTTTCTTCCTTGGAGAGGAGCAACGCTTTGGCCACGGCGTGAGGCAGTTGGGATTGGGTTCCGCTGGCCAGCAGCTTCTTGCGCACCTCGGCGACGACGATCAGCGCTGCGTACGTTTTCGCTCGGCCACGCTCCAACCGATGCTCCGGGAGATCTCCGCAGCTCGAACGAATGAAGCTCGGCCGCTTCATCGAAACTTCATCGCCTTCGGGGTCTACGTGGCCTCCCTTCACGAACTGCTTGAGACTCTGGACTTGGGGTTCGATGTGCGCAGTGCGTTCATGCGAGTCCACCGCAGGCAACTGGACTCCGACGTCTAGCGTGCAAACGAGATAACGAGGTGAGCGATGCAACGTCGATCAAATGGTTCGCGGAAGAGGCTTTGGACTGTATCGCTCCTCTCTTTGACGGCGATTCTAGTCGTGGCCGCAGTGGCGATTGCGTTTGGAGGTGAGCGAGTGGCCCACGAAAGCCCGAAGTACCAAGTGATCGACAGCTTCGGCCAGGTAGAGATTCGCCAGTACAGCCCTTATCTCGTCGCCGAGACGGCGGTGGATGGCGATCTCGAAACCGCCGGCAATCAGGGTTTTCGCATCCTCGCCAAGTACATCTTCGGTGACAATCAGGGCGAGCAGAAGATCGCGATGACCACCCCGGTGAGCCAGGAGAGGGCCAAGGGGACCAAGATCGCGATGACCGCACCGGTCACCCAAGAGAAGGCTGGCGACAAGTACGTGCTGCAATTCATGATGCCGTCCGAGTATTCGCGCGCGGAGCTACCAGAGCCGAATGATGCCCGAATCACGATCCGTGAGATGCCGGAGCGAAGCTTTGCGGCGGTTCGCTATTCGGGCACCTGGTCGAAGCGCAACTATGAGATGCATCTGCAGCAACTCCTCGATACCTTGAGCGAACAAGGGTATGCGCCCGTCGGCGATCCGATTTGGGCGCGGTACGATCCCCCCTTTATGCCTTGGTTCTTGAGGCGCAACGAAATTCTGACCGAGTTTCGCGTCACGGGTACTGAGAGCTAGTTGCGCTTCGGTTGCAGAAGCCCCTTCGGCGCGACCGTCACAATCGGTTCCTGCTGAAGACCGAGCGTCTCGAAGATTGCGTTTGCGCAGACGAGTCCGGAAGTGAACGCGGCTTCCATGTGAGTCATCGGGTAGGGCAGCCGAACCCAATCACCTGCCATCAGAAGGCCCTCGACGGGTAGCTTCGGCTCGGGTCGGTGGGCGCGCTGACCTGGAGCGAACGCCGGGAAGTCATGGCGGATCTGCAATGCCTCCGCAGAGATCGTAATGCCACCAAGCTCCGGAAAGTAGTATTGGAGCTCTTCGAGAAAGGCTCCGCGCACCTCTGACTCGCCGCCGATGTCTTGTGGTAGCGCATAGCTGTGTAACTCGAGGACCGCCCCGCCCCGCGCGTCCGCCCATGCGCGGGCTTCATCGGTGATGCGATGATAGAGGGTGACGGAGTCCAGGACTCGCTTGCGATCCACGTTGATGAAGGTCGGCAAACCCGGACGAACATCTCGGTCGACCCAGATGCGCCAAACTGCGTATCCGTGGGAGGTTCGCAGCGCCTGCATGTCGGCCACGAACTCGGGGTTTGTCTCCAACAAGAAGGGTGAACCCTCCACGATCGACTGCATTCCAGGGATGTGCGCCGCGATCACGACCCAATCGTACTCCTCGTCTGCCACTCGGAAACGACGGTGCTCGCCCCGCTCGACGCCCTCGACGGGCGAGCTCAAACGGAGATCTACGCCGTGCGCTTGCAGGTGGGCCCGGATGGGTGCGAGGAGCGTCGTCTCGTAGTCGCCCGCCGGATAGTCGTACATCAGGCCGTGGTCGTGACTGAGATAGTAGAAGTGAAACGCCCGAAGCACGTCGGCTGTCGATAGGTCGGCCTCATCAGAGAAGAACGCTCGCGCGAAGGTTCGAAACGACACGCGGAGCTCTGCAGGGAGTCCGGCTTCATCGCAGAACTGTCCAAAGGAGACGTCGTCGAAGCGTTGATAGGTTTGCTCCATGTCGAACCGGACGAGTGAGTCGAGGCGCCCGCGAGTGCGCCTAGAGATGACGTCACGCCATCGAAAGAAGCCGCGACGCCCCAGATCGACGATGTTGAGCGCGGGGGTTGTCTCCACGTCACCAAAGCTCAGCGGCCGCCGTTCAGAGTCGAGGATCAGGTAGTCCTCGATCTCTCGAAAACTCTGACGCAGCCCCAAGCGGTCCAGAAACCGATTCAGATTGTAGTACTGCCGGAAGAACGCATGAAACCCATGCTCGATGGTTTGCTCGCCGCTTTCGACGGGCACGGTCCACGCGCCGATCTTGCCGCCCAGGTATTCGTTGGCTTCGAATAGCGTCACGTCCGCGCCCCGCTCGCCGAGTGACGCAGCAGCGCCGATGCCCGCCAGCCCACCTCCGAGGATGGCGACGCGAGGGCCTTCACCAGTGAAGAGGCGCGGGAGCGCCGGATCGGTCTGTTGGGCTTCGTGGCGGTAGCCCCCGAGCCGTCGCTCGACCGCCCCGCGCAACACCTTGGTCACCCAGCCGGCACGGGCGATCAGCCACGCCGCGATCAACCCCAGGGCGAGTCCGGACCACCACGGACTCATTTGAGTTCTGGCTTCTTCGCGAGATTGTCTGTAATTATAGCCATCAAGGGTCTATTTCTTGTCCATGTAGTGTCTAGGTCTTGTCGAGAAGCAGTTTGGGTCACATACCTGGGTTCGTCAACGGAACCATGACCGACGTATACGACATTGGAGTGCTTGGAAGCGGTCCTGCCGCTCTATCGATCGCCGCGGCCTGCGGCCGGCTCGGCGCGTCGGTCTTGATCGTTGCTCCCGAGCCGACGGCGTCTTGGCGGCCGAACTACTGCCTCTGGGCCGATGAGCTTCCCCAGGGAATGGACGACCTCGTCGAGCGCGTCTGGTCCCACGCGTCGCTCGTCACACCGTTGGGAACCCGGTTGCTGCATCGGTCCTACCTCAAGCTGGACACTCGCAAGTTCCAGAACTCGCTGTGGAGCACTTGTCGCGCTGGCTCAGCAGTAGTGGTATCCCAGCCAGCAGCCCGCTTGGATCATCGGGGCGACGAGTCCCGGATCCACACCCGCGATGGGTCGACCCATCGTGCTCGGCTGGTGGTCGATGCATCCGGGGCCAAGACCCGTTTTGTCCGCCGCGTGCACCGCCGTGCTCCAGCGTTTCAGACGGCCTACGGGCTGATGTTGCACGCACCCGATCACGGTTTTGATCCGAGGCAGATGGTGCTCATGGACTTTCGACCTGCTTCGGGCGATCCGAGGGAGCCGCCTTCCTTTCTTTACGCGATGCCCCTGGGCGACGGCCGACTCTTTTTGGAAGAGACGTCACTCGCACGTCGCCCTGCGCTCCACCTGGAGGTTCTTCGTGCACGTCTGCACGGCCGACTGGCATCGCTAGGCCTCGAGAGCGCCGCGCAACTAGGTGAGGAGCACTGCTCCATTCCGATGGGCGTTGGCTTGCCGGTTCCCGAGCAGCCCGTGGTTCCGTTTGGCGCCGCTGCTTCTATGGTGCATCCGGCATCCGGCTATTTGATCTCGCAGATCCTCCGCAAAGCAGACCCCGTCGCCAAAGCTATTGTTGAAGGCCTCGGCTCGGGTGGTGCTGAGGTAGCGCTTGCATCCGGAAATGCCACGTTGTGGCCACGAGCACAGCGAACCGTTTGGGAACTTTACGGCTTTGGCCTCGAGGTCTTGGTCGACATGGACACGACCGCGATCTCGCGATTCTTCGATTCGTTCTTCCAGCTCCCCCTCGAGGCCTGGTCGGGTTTCTTGGCCGGCACGCTCGCCCCCGCCGAGCTTGGCGTCGCCATGACGCGCCTGTTTCGTAGCCTACCTGCGTCGCTCCAATGGCACTTGGTTCGAAGGGGCCTATCGAGCGGCGCGGCTCCCCTTGCGAGATCCTTCCTTCAATCAGGGTTGACATGAAAGCAGCAACACCGACCGCTACCACGGCGATCAAACATGCGCGAGCGTTGGCTGGCGTCCTCTTGGAGCAGACCGATGCGCTCACGATGGTCGAGGCACGCATGTCCGAACTGGCGGGGGACCAAGTCGCGGACCCTGGCGCACGGATGGTTCGCGAGCACCTCGACGCCGGGGGCAAGCGACTCCGAGCCCGACTCGCGCTGGCCGCCTCCCAAGCCCTCGGGGCCCGCGCTGAGGATGCCGTCGATTGGGCCGCAGCAGTAGAGCTTCTGCACAACGCATCGCTGGTTCACGACGACATCCAAGACGGCGACCGAGCGCGGCGTGGCAAGCCGGCACTCTGGGCGCGCTACGGATCGGCCCAAGCGATCAACACCGGGGACTTGTTGCTGATGCTGCCGTTCCGTGCGCTTGGCAGGTACCCCGCTCAATCCCAGGCAGCGTTGGTCCAGATCCTTGCGGAGTATGCCGAGAGCACCGCACGCGGCCAGATCCTCGAGCTCGCGCTGAGCGCTTCCCCTGACAAAGGCTGGGGCGACTACTTCAGCGCTGTGTCGGGCAAGACCGGCACCTTGTTCGCGCTCCCCGTCCGCGGCGCCGCCCAGCTGGCAGGGTTGCGAGCAGAAGAGGCCAAGAGCCTCGCAGAGGCCTTCACGTCGATCGGCGTTCTCTATCAGCTCCAGGACGACTTGCTGGACCTTTTTGACGCCAAGGGCCGCGGTTCGCGCGGCAGCGACATCTACGAAGGTCGGCTCAGCGCGGTCGTGCTGACGCATCTCGACCTTCATCCCGATGACGCCGACCGCGTGTTCCGAGTCCTCGGTAAGACCCGCGACCAGACGACAACCGAGGAGGTGTCGGCGATGATCGATCTCTTCATCGAAGGGGGAGCCACTCAGCAGTTGCTCTGTCGGATTGATCTGCTCGCTTCCGAGTTGCTCGCGCCGGATTCACTCGCTGCATGCCGCGAGATCCACGCGGTCGCACGCGAGCTGGTGCAACGTGTGCTCGTCCCGCTCGACGGGCTGAGAGGAGTCACTCATGGGTAAGCGGGCTGTCGTGATTGGTGCCGGTTTCGGAGGCCTTGCGGCTGCTGCGCGACTGCGCGCTATGGGGCATGCAGTGACCGTGCTCGAAGCTGGCGACCAGGCAGGTGGTCGAGCACGAGCGTTCGAGCGTGAGGGGTTCCACTTCGATGCGGGGCCAACTGTCATCACCGCGCCTCATCTCTTCGACGAGCTGTTCGAGCTCTTCGGCAAGGATCGGCGAGACTACTTCGAATTCGTGCCAGTGGACCCATTCTATCGAGTCGTGTTTCCCGACGGTCGGCACTTCGACTACGTGGGCGACGACGAGCGCCTCTTCGCCGAGATCGCCAAGTTCAACCCAGCGGACGTCGAGGGCTACAAAAAGCTCGTCGAGCACTCTCAGCGGATCTTTGACGTAGGCTACACCCAGCTCGTCGATGCTGACTTCTCGCGCTTCGGCGACATGATGCGCATCGTACCCGAGCTGGTCCGGCTACGTGCTTACAAGAGCCTCTACGGGTTGGTCGCGCACTACATCAAGGACGACGCCCTACGCCAGGTCTTCACGTTCCAGCCGCTGCTCATCGGTGGGAACCCCTTCCGCGCGCCGGGCATCTACCTTCTCATTCACTGGCTGGAGCGAAAATGGGGCATCCACTTCGCTATGGGCGGCACAACCTCCATCGTAAGCGGGCTGACGCGGCTTTTGGGCGAGGTCGGTGTCGACGTGCGTCTCAACGCCCCAGTTGAGCGCATCGAGGTTGCTAACGGTCGGACCAAGGGCGTGCTGCTCGAGGACGGCTCGTTCATCGAGTCGGACTTGGTCGTCTCGAATGCGGACCCGGCGACGGTCTACACCAAGCTGGTCGACCCGGCGGCGCGGAGGAAGCACACCGATGCATCCGTTGCACGCAAGCGGTACTCGATGAGCCTGTTCGTCGGGTACTTCGGAACGAGCAAGACCTATCCGGACCTGGCGCACCACTCAATCCTACTAGGGCCGCGCTATCGCGAGCTGCTGACCGATGTGTTCGACCGCAAGAAGCTCGCCGACGACTTTTCTCTCTACTTGCATGCTCCGACACGCACCGATCCAAGTCTGGCGCCTACAGGCGGGGAAAGTTTCTACGTCCTTTCACCGGTCCCCAATCAGCAAAGCGGGATCGATTGGGCTGTCGAAGGGCCTCGGTATATGGACCGGATTCTAGACGCTTTGGACGCCGAGCACCTTCCGGGTCTGCGCGAGAACCTAGTCACACAGTTCCAGGTCGACCCGCGATACTTCGAAGGCGAGCTTCGTTCCTATCGAGGAGCGGCGTTCGGCCTAGAGCCAACCCTGCGCCAGTCGGCCTACTTCCGTTTCCACAATCGGAGCGAGGATGTCGAAGGACTCTACTTCGTCGGCGCGGGGGTTCATCCGGGAGCCGGTCTTCCCGGGGTTCTATCTTCGGCCAAGGTTCTCGAACGTGTCGTTCCTCAACCAGAGACTCACGGGCGATTGCTCTCTCTTCCAAAGACGGTGACGGCATGACGCAGAGTGAAGAACGGGCGCGCGAGGTCGCGCACTGGCAGATCTTGACGTTTCGCGCGCGGTCATTCCGTTGGGCATCCGCGTTTCTGAGTGAGTCGCAGCGCGTGCGGGTAGCGGCGCTCTATGCATTCTGCCGCGCCGTCGACGACCTAGCCGACGCCGAGAACGCAACGCCTGACGAGCAGCGTGATCTCGAAGCCATCTTCGTTGCACTGGAAGCCGAGCCGGATGGCGAGACGCTCTGGCCGCCAAGCTATCTTTGGTTTCGCGAACTCTGTGTGGACTGCGGCATCGATTTTCAGGTGGTGCGCGAGCTTCTCCTCGGAATGATATCGGACCTGGAACTCGTCCGGGTGCGGTCCGACCGTGATCTCGTTCGCTATTGTTACCGGGCTGCGGGCACCGTCGGTTTGATGATGTGTGCCGTGCTTGGAGTTCGAGACCCAAGGGCTTGGCGTCACGCGGTCGATCTCGGCATCGCGATGCAACTGACCAACATATCTCGCGATGTGCTCGAAGACGCGCAGGCGTGCCGAGTGTATCTGCCCGCCGAGCGCCTGGCAGAGTACGGCGTCGCACCCGAAGACATCGTTCAAGGACGAGCGGACGCAGATGCAGTCAGTCTGGTCGTTGACGATGTGCTCGGCCTCGCCGAACGCTACTACGAAAGCGGCGACGCCGGCATGCGCTACCTTCCGACCCGCGCGCGCTGGGCAGTCCTTGTGGCGAGTCGCTTGTATCGGGGCATCGGTCGCCGACTTCGCCGACGTCAGCAGAGCAATCCCTTGCTAGGTCGGGTTGTCGTTCCTTGGTTCGAGAAGGTCGCGCTCGTCATGCGCGCAACCGGGACCTGGCTCCGACTATCGATTCGCCCTCCGAAGATTCACCAGCCCCGCGAAGCTCGCGACTATCTCGATGGGCTTCCGTACGCAGGTAGCTGACAGCCTGTTGCCGTGCGGGCGCTTCGGTCACGGGCGTGTCGAGAGGAGGTTAGTGTGGGCATCCTGAGAAAGCGGCGAGGTGTCTCGTTCGTTCGTCGAGCACCAACCAAGAGCGGCCAAGACGTCCCGATCCACGTCGCGAAAATGACGTTCGCCCACGTCAGGTGGTGGCATTCCCACGTTCAACCAATCATCGACCGCGACCCGAGCAGAGCGGACTGTGGCTGGAACTGGCTTCTCTACGTTCCCTTCGCCGAGGTCACGGGGCGTGTTCTGACACGAAGGCCTGTTGGGTACACGATAGGGCTCTCGGACGGGGAACGAGACCGCTTCGTTCCGTGCGCCCTGGTGCAACTGCTGGGCCGTGTCCCCGCGCTCGACGACCACGACCGAGAAAGCGCGTTTGTCTGGTTCCTCTCCACCGCGCCCGATGAGGCTCTAACCACGATCGAGGATCATCCGATTCCCGTAGACCACATCCCTCGGCGCCTTGGCACGATCGTCCTCGACGTCGCGGTGACCCATTCGCTGAATGACCGGCGATTTGGACGGACCGCGCTCTACGCCGACGAACGCGGCGGGGAGGTCTTGCTGCAATGGTACCATCGTCGTGGGATGACGGTCTTGCCCGATGAGGCCAAGCTCCCACCCGGGCCGAGGCGCTTGCTGA
>CAYZDM010000047.1:0-11027 GCA_964476875.1 uncultured Sandaracinaceae bacterium
TAGCCGCAATTAACCCTTCGAAAAAGGGGACTGTCCCCTTTTCGGTGGTGATTGTTGGGGTGGGGTCGAATCTTGGTGCTCGGGAGGCGTCGGTTCGGGGGGCTCGGGTGCTTTTGGAGGCGCGCGAGGGGATCGCGGTCGAGGGGGTGTCCGCGATCTATGAGACGGAGCCGTTGGGGCCGGCGCAACCAAACTACTTGAACGCGGCGTTTCGTTTGCGAACTTCATTGTCGCCGCCTGAGTTGCTGCGAGTCTTGTTGCGGACCGAACGTCGGCTTGGTCGTCGTCGCGATCCTCATGAACGATGGGCGCCGCGCAGTGTCGATCTCGATCTACTTTGGGACGAGCGAGGCGAGCACCAATCACCCACGCTTCATGTGCCGCATCCCGAGCTACAGAAGCGCAACTTCGCGTTGGCACCGCTCCTCGATGTGGCACCTGAGCTCGAAGATGCTTACGGTTCGTCGCTGCAACGATGTGGCGGCCGTCCTCCTGTTTGGGAACGGCCCGCGCTCGTAAGTGCGAAGCAGTCGTCGACCGGCTTGGATGTCGATGTGCAGGCTGACTCACTTGCCGACGCGTTCGCGCTTTGCGTCGGTCATGGGCCGCTTCGCGGTCGTCCTTGGTCCACCCGTCACATCCGAGTCGAACCGGACGCGGATCAATTCGCGCTCGCGCTGCGAGATCTTTTACGCACCGGTTTCACGCCTCACCAGACAACCGTCAGTCACTGTTCGCAATCACAGTGGGCCGTTGAATTACACGGTGTAAACATGGGGATGCCGGTTGACGCCGATGTGCGACTACGGACTACGTTGGGTGACCAACGGCAGATTCATGCGCGCCTTTCGGTTGTCATAACCCCCGCGTGACGTCTTTTTTCTCTGCGAAACGTTTGTTGCTTCACCAATGCCTGGCTAGTCTGGAGCTGGGGGTTTCAGACAAAAGAACATGGCAGACGCACGCAAGGACAAGCGCACGCTGCTTTCGCTGAAGATCCGATATAAGAGCGCCTCGCTCGAGGATTTCATCGAACGCTACAGCAGTGACATCTCGCGGGGGGGTGTATTCATCAAGGCCAAGAAGCCGTTGGCGGTGGGTACGCTTCTGAAGTTCGAGTTCATCCTGCAAGACCAGTCGACGTTGATCCACGGTGTGGGTCGCGTGGTTTGGCGACGCGAGGGAGAGGGAACCGATCCCGACAATCCGTCAGGGATGGGCATCAAGTTCATCAAGATGGACCCCGAATCCCGTTCCGTGGTTCAACGCATCGCCGAAGACCGCGGTCATCCAGGTGTCTTCGAACAGGGCAAAGACGGTGTGCGCCGAACCCCGGAGATAGCGTCTGACCCAGGAAGCCTCGCCGAGGCCGACCGAACCAAGGTTCGTCACGTCAGTGAATTCTTGGCGTCCGCGCTCGAGGAGGGCGGCGCCGGTGACGTGGCGACTCGTGAAGCTCAAGCGGGCGCCGAGCGCGCCAGGCAAATCAGCAACCAGATCGGCGACAATCGCGCGAAGGCAGCGCGAGGTGCGTTCAGCGCGCATCGGGACGTCTCTGCCGACAAGGGGCACGGCGCCGATGCGCCGGTGCGTGGCGCAATGTCAGCGTTTGGCGGTTCGGGTCTCAGCGCCAGCAGCCGGCTCAGCAGCGCGGCCGCGCCAGCGATGCCCGAACTCGACGATGATTTCCTCGACGACGAGACCACCAAAATTCACGAGCTCGGCGAGTCGAACCCGCCAACCAACTCCGATTACCCCCACGACGCCGATGCCACGGTGATTGCGAAGGAAGCCTCGGCTCCGTTCATGGCAGAACAACGAATGACTCCGGTAGTTCCTGCGGCGTCGGCTTCGTCGTTGCAGAACGCGCTTCCGGACCTGTTCGGTCCCGACGTCGCCGAATCGTTCGGTCCTGCGCCCGGTGAGTTCATCGACGCAAGCCTGCTCGATCCCGCTGTGCCCACCGTCCCGCCACCGGCGGCGCCCGTTCCCGAAGCACCGGGCATCCCGGCCGAGGCCTACAACGTTCCGCAGGCGGCCACGCCGGTTTGGACGACCCGTCCGACCCCTCAGAAGAAGAAGCCCAGCGCCTGGATGTTCGTCGCGGGCTTCGTGGTCCTGCTCGGAGGGGCTGCGGCCGCCGCTTGGCAGCTCGGGTACACCGATGACTTGACGAAGTTCGCTCAGTCCTATCTCGGGGAATCGGCTACGACGAAGGAAGCATCGGTGCCTCCGACCCAACCCGTCGCTCAGCCGACGCCCAAGCCGGCACCAGTGGAAGCCGAAGCGCAGGCTGCCAACGAAGAGCCCGCGGCCGCCGCAGCTGACCCTGCAGAGGCGACCGCCGAGCCTACAGCAAACGCTGGGGACACCGCCGCACCGGTAGCCGCCGCAGCAACCGGCCCAGTGAAGTTTCAAATCACCTCCCGTCCGCCTGGCGCGTTCGTCAGCGTGAACGGGAAGGGTGTCGGACGCACACCACTCGAGGTCGAGTACGAGGTCGGAACCAAGGTCACTCTGTTCTCGAAGGCGCGTGGCTATCTGGCTCGACGTAAACAGATCACGGTGGCAGCCGAACAGAAGGCGGTCAGCCTCTGGCTCGCGCCGCTTCCGTACGTCGTTCAGGTCGACACGACCCCGGCGGGAGCCAGGGCGAGCGCAGTCGGTGGCGGCGAAACCACCACACCGGGCACTCTACAGTTCAAGTCGATGCCGGCATCACGCAAGATCGTGGTCTCGATGGATGGTTACAAGAGCGCCAGCGCATCGGTGAGTCGCGCGGATTTCGTAGAAGAGACCCGTCGGATGGTTGCGAGCGTCAACGTGTCCCTCCAGAAGGACGGGGCCGTCGCGCCGACACCTGCCACTCTCAAGACCGAGGCGGCAGCGCCCGCTCCTACCGAAGCGGAGCCTTCGGTGACCCCAGCTCCGGCACCGGAGCCACCACCTAGCGAGGTGAAAGCAGAAGCCGCGCCCAAGGTCGAGGCGAGTCCGGCGGAAGAGGCCCCTGCGCCTAGCGAAACAGCCCCTGCCGACGCCCCCTAGGCTTTCGGTAGAGAACGCGAATGAACACCAAGCCGGCCAAGAATCCGCCGATGTGCGCGAACCAAGCGACGCCACCGGTGCCTTCCGCGATGATCCCGAGCGAGAGGTAGCCGAGTACGAGCTGCAGCACGAACCACAACACGATGAAGATCCCCGCTGGCACCTCGATGAAGCGGATGAAAATGAAAATGGGGACGAGGGTGACGACCCGCGCGTGAGGGAACAGGGTCATGTACCCCGCCAAGACGCCGGAGATCGCTCCAGAGGCGCCAATCATCGGCACCATGCTGTTGGAGTCGACGAGCAGGTGACCGACAACGGCGCCGACGCCGCAGAGCAAGTAGAACAATAGATAGCGGACTCGGCCGAGCACATCCTCCACGTTGTCCCCAAACACGTGCAGGAACAGCATGTTGCTCCCGAGGTGCAGCACTCCGCCGTGCAAAAACATGCTGGTCAGAGGCGTAATCCAGGCGCCACTCGCACCGCCGGTGGCCCGCGTGACACCCCAATGCCCGTGCACGATCACGTCCGGGATGACTCCGAAGCGCATCACCATGACTTCCGCTTCCGTTTGACCGAGGCCTAGCCCCCACACGAAGACCAGCACGTTGACGCCGATGAGCGTCCACGTGGCGATCGGCGTGCGGCGCGTTGGGTTCAGATCGCGGATCGGGATCACGATGCGACCCTATAGCGCGTCGACGATGCGGCCGCAGCGCCCCGTGCTAAGTCACGTCGATGGACGCTGGCCACCTGATTGGACCAACGGGACCGCTAGCTCGCGGCGTTTCGAGCTACGAGCATCGCCCGGGCCAAATTAAGATGGCGCGCGCGGTCCAAGAGGTGCTCGAACACGACGGGACCCTCTTGATCGAGGCAGGCACCGGCACCGGGAAGACCTGGGCGTACCTCATTCCAGCCGCATTGAGCGGGCGCCGCGTCCTGGTGTCGACCGGCACCCGTGCGTTGCAGGACCAGATCATGGAGAAGGACCTGCCCGCACTCAAACGGCACCTAGGTGTCGATATCGACGCCGCTTGTGTGAAAGGCCTGAGCAACTACCTATGCCGCCGCCGTTTTCATGAGTTGTCGACCAGCCCAGATGCGCTTCAACCGCGGTTCGCACGCTCGTTGCCCGCGCTTCGCCGCTGGGTGGAAGAGACCGATTCGGGTGATCGTGCCACCCTTGCCTCGATCGCCGAAGAAGACCCGATCTGGTCGCGTGTGGTCAGTGGTTCCGATACCCGCATCGGCGCGCGCTGCACGTATTATGACGAGTGCTTCGCCACCCGCGTTCGCCGCCGGGCAGAGGGCGCCCAACTCGTCGTGGTGAACCACCACTTGTTCTTCGCCGATCTCGCGCTCCGAGATACCGGCTTCGCGTCTGTTCTCCCCGACTACGACGCCGTCATTTTCGACGAGGCCCATCAGATCGAGGACACCGCCACCCTCTTCTTCGGCTCCCGTCTTTCTACCGCGATGCTCGAGCGCTTAGTGCGCGATGCCCACAACGCCCTCCGAGGCGGTGCCGATGAAAAGCGGCACGAGACCCGGCTACTCGACGCAGTCCTTCAGCGGTCTTCGAATTTTTTTGCTGCTCTTCCTTCCCACTCCAATGGTGGCCGCACACCGTTGCCGCCCGACGCGATTCCGACAGACGAACTATTCGCGCTCGACAATGTACTGTCGGAGCTCTCCGCAACCTGTCGCAACATCAAGCCGCCTCAGGAAAACGTTCTGCAGCTCGCACGACGTGCGGAGCAGCTTCGCGATGCACTCGGCTCACTCGATGAGCCAGGACAAGTCAGTTGGGTGCAGGGGTCCGGACGGAGCCCGTCGGTGGGGTCGAGCCCCATCGACGTCGGCCCTTTGTTGCGCGAGCGTCTTCACGAGCGCGTCCCTTGCGTAGTGTTCACCAGCGCGACGCTCACCACGGGGGGCGATTTCGGCTTCGTCAAACGACGTCTCGGAATCGAAGCTGAGGTCAGCGAGGAAGTCGTCGAATCGCACTTTCGCTACGAGGACCAAGCAGCCCTCTACGCACCGAAGCACCTCCCAGACCCGCGGGCCGCAGACTTCGCGGATGCAGCCGCGAAGGAGATCCTGGCGCTGATCCGCATGTCGGAAGGCGGGGCGTTCGTGCTTTCGACCTCTCTCCGCATGATGAGGATCCTCGCAAAACGAGTGGGCGACGAACTGGATCAGGAGTGGTTCGTTCAAGGCGACGCGCCGAAGCAGACGCTGCTCGACCGATTTCGTGACCAGGGCAACGCGGTGTTGTTCGCGACCGCGAGTTTCTGGGAAGGCGTCGACGTCCCGGGCTCGGCGCTCCGACTCGTCGTGATCGACAAACTCCCCTTCGAGGTTCCAAGCGACCCCGTCGTGGCGGCGCGGTGCGCACGCCTGGACGAAGCAGGCGAATCGTCCTTCATGCGATACTTAGTTCCGGCCGCCGCGCTGTCCTTGAAGCAGGGGTTCGGACGCCTGATTCGAACGACTCAGGATCGCGGCGTCGTGGCGATCCTCGACTCTCGAATCCGCACAAAAGGCTACGGAAAGGTGTTTCTTCGAAGCCTTCCGCCAGCCCAGGTCTGCGATACGCTCGATGACGTGCAAGAGTTCTTGATCTCTACGGGACAACGTCTGAACATGTCCTCGCTACCCGAGACGCCAAAGGAGGCACCGTGACCCAAGCTGTAGTCGAGGCCCAAGGCTCCGCCGCCATCCCCGAAGCCGAACATCGAATCGAGCCGACGTCCCAGTCGAGGCTCGACGAATCGCTGGCCATCCTCGAGGATCACAAGCAGGAGTGGGCGACGCTGGCCATCGACGAGCGCATCGAGCTCCTCACACACGTGCGTGATGGCGTGGTCGACGTGGCGGAGCGTTGGATGGCAGCAGCCATGGATGCCAAGGGAATGACTCCCGGGACGGGCGAAGAAGGCGAAGAGTGGCTCGCGGGGCCAGCGGCCATTATCAAGAACCTGTCGCTTCTCATCGCGTCCCTCAGCGAC
Organism: uncultured Sandaracinaceae bacterium; assembly: GCA_964476875.1. Lineage (GTDB taxonomy): Bacteria > Myxococcota_A > Polyangia > Polyangiales > Houyiibacteriaceae > SG8-38. Next base: position 6,063 of record CAYZDM010000047.1, read on the forward strand.
ATCGACGAACACGGGGCTCCGCAACTTCCGAAGGAACCCTATACACGCGCCGACGGTCAGGTAGTCGCCCCGGTGTTCCCTTCTGACGGTTGGGATGGCGTGCTCTTCATGGGGTTCACCTCCGAGGTGTGGATGCAGCCGGGGATCACGCTCGACAATCTGAGCGATAACCAGGCCAGTTTTTACAAAGAGCAGTCGCCGAAAGGCGCGCTTGCCCTGGTGCTCGGCGCCGGCAACGTCGCGTCGATCGGTCCCATGGACACGCTCTACAAACTCGTGGTCGAGGGCCAGGTGGTGCTCTTGAAGATGAACCCGGTCAACGAGTATCTCGGCCCGTTCATCGACGAGGCGTTCGCGCCGCTCCGCGAGCGAGGCTTCTTCCGGGTGGTGTACGGCGGCGCGGCAGAGGGCGACTATCTCTGCAACCATCGATTGGTCGAGGAGATTCACATCACGGGATCCGACAAGACCCATGACGCGATCGTCTTTGGTGTCGGCGAAGAGGGCGCGCGCAGAAAGGCCAACCGCGAGCCTCGCAACCCCAAACGCCTCAGCAGCGAGCTAGGCAACGTCAGCCCCATCATCATCGTCCCGGGCCCGTGGTCGAAGGGAGACCTCGATTACCACGGCGTCAATCTAGCGTCTTCGTTGTGCAACAACTCCGGGTTCAACTGCGCCGCGACCCGAGTCGTGATCCAGCATGAACAGTGGGACCAACGCGAGGACTTGTTGGCTTCGTTTCAGAACGCGTTGCGCAATGCCGCGGACCGGAAGCCGTACTACCCTGGCGCCGCCGACCGCCAGAGAATGTTCGTCGAGCACCACCCGGAAGCCGATGAATTCGGCTCCAAGGGCGAGGGCCACGTGCCATGGACTTTGATCGACCATGTCGATCCCACTCAAACCGATGACATCTGCTTCACTACCGAATCATGGTGCGGCCAGGCCAGCGAAACGGCGCTGTCCGCCGATTCGGTCGTCGAGTACATCGATAAGGCAGTCGACTTCTGCAACGACTCGGTTTGGGGCACCCTCAACGCTGGCATTTTCGTGCACCCCAAGTCGCTGAAGGACCCCGCGGTCGCCGACGCGGTCGAGCGGGCCATCGCCCACCTCCGGTATGGGAGCATCGGGATCAACCACTGGCCGGCGCTCAACTACGCCCTCGTCACTCCGACCTGGGGTGCGTATCCAGGGCACACCGTCGAAGACATTCGCTCCGGCCGGGGCATCGTTCACAACACGTACATGTTCGACCGGCCGCAGAAATCGGTGCTCCGTGGACCGTTCCGCGTGTGGCCGAAGCCACTTTGGTTCATCACCAACAAGGCTGGGGCGACGGTCGGTCGAAAGATGACCTACTTCAACGCCGACCCCTCGCTCATGAGGCTACCCGGCATCCTCTGGGCTGGCCTATTCGGCTAGCCGCCCTTGCGAGCGAGGAGCGCCTCGTACGCCCGCCCCTGTTCGGCATCGACCGCCACGTCGAGACCAGCGCCCTGCCATCCAGCCTCTTTGGCCTGGCCGAACGGGTCGCGCGTGCCCTGAAACCCGGCCCGTTGGTCGACGACGGTGACGTAGCCGGCGTCCAACAGACCCTGCGCAGCCCGCAGCGAGCGGCCCCCAGTTTTGCATCCGATGACGAGCTTGGTGTCCTTTGGAAAGATCGCGGCCACCACAGGTAGAAACTCCCCATTGGGCCGCATCCCGGACGGCGTTGCGTGCATCAGCGGGATGTTGTAGGCGCCGGCCGGGTGACCTGCGTCGAACTCCGGAATCGATCGGACATCGAGATACACATAGCCTTCGTCTTTGACGAGCGCGTTGGCCTCTTGCGGTGAAACCCTGGTGACGGTCATCCGTTGAATCTAGGGACTTCGTCACGCAGGGCAAGCCGGAGGTTCACCGGTCGGCTTTCTGAAGGAACAGCTTCTCGAGGGTCTGCCGCTCCGGGATCATCGCGTCGAGACGCGCGCCCGCTGCGTTTGAGATCCGGATGATCTCGTCCACGGCTTTCTGTCCCTCGACACGCAACGTCAAGTGTCCGCCACCCTCGTCGAGAATAGTCCCTCGGGAGCGCAGCGAGTCCTTCAGCGTCGCCGATGCTCCGCTGAGTCGGATTTCGACGCGGCGACCGGCCGTTTCCAGCAGGTCATGCACCTGCCCCTCCGAGGTGATTTTCCCCTGCTGCATGATGACGACCCGGTCGCAGAGCAGCTCGACATCACTGAGGATGTGGCTCGTAAACAGGAGCGTCTTGCCCCGTTCGCGCTGCTCGACCAACAGGTCTCGCACCTCTTTTCGGCCGATGGGATCGAGACCGCTCATCGGCTCGTCGAGGATCAGCAGCTCGGGGTCGTGCAACAGCGCCTGCGCCAAGCCGACTCGCTGCATCATCCCCTTTGAGAACTTGCCGATGGGCCGGTCGACCGCATGCCGAAGACCGACCTTGTCGACCATCTCCTCGGCTCGCACCCGACGCTCTTGCTTGGGCATCCCCACGAGGCGTCCGCAGAGATCCAGAAACTCGAGCGGCTTGAGATACTGATACACGTATGGGTTCTCGGGCATGTACCCGACACGCTTTGCCGCTGCCCTGGCGCCCGCCGGTTGACCGAAGATTCGTATCTCGCCCTCGGTCGGGAAGATCAATCGCAAAATCGCCTTGATCGTAGTCGTCTTCCCGGCTCCGTTCGGACCGAGCAAACCGAAGATTTCTCCCCGTTTCACGGTGAAGCTCGTGCCTCGAACGGCCTCTACGCGCTTCCGAAAGAACCCGATGTGGAAGACTTTTCGAAGCCCTTCCACCTCCAACACGACATCATCCCCCATCCAGAACTCCTCGAAGGCATCGCACTACGTCGTCCACCTCGGCGTCGCGCATCTGCGGATAGAGCGGCAGCGCGATACCGCGTGCCGCGACTTGCTCTGCGACCGGCAGCGAGGCGTCGCTTCCGGCGAAGCTACCCAACTTGTGAATCGCGAAAGAAAGAAGCCCTGCTTCGACGCCGCGCTCCCGCATCTTCTCGCGCACCGCGTCTCGGTCGTGCCCCTGAGGAAGGACCACCCCGAACGTTTGGTAGTTGGATTCGGAGCCCTCCGGCGTGTTCTGTAGCCTCAAGTCAGCGTCCAACGCCTCGCGATACTGCGCAGCGAGCTGGCGCCTTCGCGACACGATGCCGTCGAGCCGTTGGAGTTGTGCTAGGCCCAAGGCGGCGGCGATTTCCGTCATCCGCGCGTTCCCGGAGGCCACGACGAACTCGCCGCGTAGTTGTCCGTGATTGCGCAGCATTCGAATTTTGTCAGCGATCGCATCGTCGTCGGTCAGGCACATTCCGCCCTCGCCCGTCGTCAGGATCTTCCGAGGATGAAAGCTGAGGCAGGAAACCTTGCCGAGGCTGCCACACGGGCCACCCGCAAAGCGACTGCCGAGGGCGCACGCCGCGTCTTCGATGATCGGCAGGGACCCGAGCGCATCCCGAATCTCTTGGGCGCGCGCCGGATTGCCGAACTGGTCGATGACGATGGCTGCCTTCGAGTTCGCCGTCCTCGCTCCACGGAGCGCCTCGGCGGTGCTGTTCCACTCGTCTTGATCGACGTCCACGAAGCCAACCTTTGCGCCGGCCAGGCGAATCGCGTGGGCCGGGCTCGGCCAACTCAGGGCCGGGCAGAGCACTTCGTCGCCCGAACCTACCTGCAGCGCCTTGAGTGAGAGCTGCAACGCCGCTGTGCCGCTCGACAACGCGATGCCGTGCCGGCGGCCTACTAGGGCGGCGACCGCTTGCTCGAACCGCTCGACGAGCGCTCCTTGAACGAGTTGACCGGATTCGAGCACGGCCGCGACGGCGCGCTGCTCGTCCTCGCCGATCCATGGTTTTGCCAAGCGAATCACAGGGCCGTGATCTTACCAGCTCGACCTCGGAAACCACCAGATTGCGGGCCGTCGCCGTCCACCGCACCTTGAGCAAGTGGACCCTGCGCTACAGCTCGACGCCCTGGAACGAGCTCTCACGCGTTTGGGGATTGCCCTGCTCGAAGAAGAACTCCCCGAGGAGGCTCACCTCGATGGCGGCCTTTGCAAAGTCGGGGGCGAACTCCTGGTCTACGTTTCGCCGGGCGCCCCTCCCTGGCGGCGGGCTGAGGTCCTTCTCCGCGCGCTCCGCCAGCTGCCCCACCAGGAAGTTTGGCTGCCGCCTGAGCTCCGGCGACTACTCGACGTCGATGATTTCTGCGACAACCCCGTTCGACTGATAGGATTGAAGGACGGGGAACGACGTTGAGTGGACTTGGATTGGTACTTTCTGGGGGTGGCGCGCGCGGTGCGTACGAGGTGGGTGTCCTCGAGTACATCTTCAGCGAGTTCGCCGACGCCAAAGGCAACGCGCCCAAAGTCGACCTGATCTCCGGCACCAGCGTCGGTGCGGTGAACGGAGCATTCGTTGCATCCGCGATCGGCGAGATGCCGGCGGCCATGAAGCAACTGGTGTCGATCTGGGACACCCTCGAGCTCCCACACGTCCTCGGTTTCGGTCTACGACAGGCTGCAGGCCTCTATCGCGTGCTCCTCGGCGGCACTGGCCACGCCCGGGGCGTCTTTGATCCCGCCCCGCTCTCCGCGCTCGTCGGCAGGACTGTGCGTTGGCGGCAGCTACGACGAAACATCACCAGCGGAAAGCTCCGAGGTCTCACCGTAAGCACGACGCACGTCGGCACCGGTCAGCCCGTGATTTTTGTCGATGCGGCCCCTGGTGTTGGAATTCCCAAGGGATTGGGCCTACACGCGCTCGTCCGACGGGCCAAGATTGGCCAGCACCATGTGCTCGCTTCTGCAGCGATTCCATTGATCTTTCCCCCGGTCGAGATCGGCGACGAGATCCATTGCGACGGTGGTCTGCGTCTCAACACGCCCATGGGCCCTTCGGTTCATCTAGGGATGAACCGATTGTTGGTGGTCGGCCTCTCGAC
>CAYZDM010000048.1:0-10790 GCA_964476875.1 uncultured Sandaracinaceae bacterium
GTCAGCTCCATGCGGGACATCTGCAACAGCTTGATCGCCTGCTGCAGCTGCGGCGTCATGATCAGCTGCTGCGATAGTTTGAGTTGCTGCTTGAGCTCCATTTACGTCCCACGCCCCGAAAGCGCGTCGACTGGCAGTATAGACGGCTTGAGCCCTCAGGGAAACTGGACCGCGAGGGCTCGCGAATCTTTGTTGGCTCGGTTATTGTGCGTGGGTGGGGACTGCCGGTCCATTTCCGAAGGCGGTGGTGGTCGTAGCCGATGATGATCGGGCGACGTGCGAACACATATCTCAACTACTTCGCGCCCGCGGTGCAGTCGTTGTCCAGGCAAACAACGGCCAGAAGGCCATAGACGCCGTTCGCGCGCAGACAGTCGACCTCGTCGTGCTCGACGTGGACATGCCGGGGCTCAACGGCATCGATGCGTGCAGGGTAGTCAAGACGATCACGAAGGATCGCTTCGTGCCCGTCGTGCTTCTGGCAGCAGCGGACGACCAGAACGCACGCGTGCAGGGACTCCGAACCGGGGCCGACGATCACGTAGCGAAGCCGTTCGAGGATTCGGAGCTGCTCGCGCGCATCGAGAACATGCTGAGAGTGAAGCGCGCGCACGACGATGTGCAGTTCGCCAAGAAAGAGCTCCGCTACACGTCCCTCCACGACGAGCTTCGCACCCTCCCCGACCACCGATTCTTTCACGAGTGCCTCGCGATCGAGTTCGAGGAAGCGCAGAAGCACCTAGATCCGCTCGCCTGTTGCATCCTTGCGGTCGACGAATTCCGAACGCTCGTCAACGAGCATGGCTCCGAGATAGCCCGTCGCGTGCTCGACGAAGTGTCCATTCGGGTGCAGCGCACCATTCGCGCAACCGACATCGCCGCAAGATTCCGGACGGCCGAGTTTGGGCTTCTGCTACCCAACACCCGCCCCGCACGAGCCCTCACCTTGGCCGATCGCATCGTGTCGGAGGTCGCACTCCGACCGTTCGATCTGGAGAGTCCGACCGGAGGCCCGACCGGCATCGAGTTGACCATTTCAATAGGCGTTGGGCTCTACCCAAGTGGCAGCATTCGTTCACACAGCGAGTTGTTGGACGCGGCCAGCATTGCGGTTGCCCGAGCTCGGGTGGCGGGGCCGAATCGTGTGTGTGTGGTGCAGCAACAGGGGTACATTTTCCGCCCGACGCTCCCTGGGGCAGCCTAACCCCGGGGCGACCCCAGCCTGCGGCTGCCCAACGCGACAACCAAAAGCCCCACGAGCATGACCCAAAGCCCTGCGTGCCACGCGACCTGCGCAGAAGCGCTCTGCGCAACCAACCCGATGCGGCGGGTCGTGTAGATCAACGGCAAAGCGCCGCCGGCCGCTAGGCCAATCACGGCTACGCGCGCTGCCCGCATGGATTGCCGGCTGCGTCGTCGCCACAGAATGCACAAGATAGCGACGGCCGCCCCTGGCGTGAACCATAGATTCCCTGCTCCGTCGATCGCAACCTCGAGAGCCGACCCGACTATCCCGCGGGCGCCCGCGAACGGCATGAAGAAGCCGCACAGCACTAGTGCAGCTCCAAGCAACACAGTCCCCCGACCCAATCGCGGATCGACGAAGAACGTCACGCGGTCGGAATTTCGCGCGCCGCCTCGGGGGAGCCTGTCGATCTCGACCAAGGTCAACTCGTGCTCCGGGCATTCAGCATGCCCCTCGAACGCCTCGCGACAGAAGGGACAAAACAACATCGGTGCGGCGTCTTTGGTCAGAGGCATGCTGGGATCTGGGTCGCCGTGCGTTCTCGCTGAGTTCGTGTTATCCGCTGTCCCGGGTAATGGAGATTCGGGGCCTCACAAAAGTCGACTACGACTATATCATTTCGGTGCTCGATCAGTGGTGGGGTGGGCCAGCTGGAACACGCACCGATCCGATGTTTTTCTACGAATTCGGTGAGCACGCCCTGGTCGCTGAGCTGGATGGGCAGGTGATCGGGTTTCTGCTCGGCGTGATGGTGCCAGCACCGTCCGCGAGCGGGTACGTTCACTTGGTGGGCATTCACCCGGACCACCGCCGGCGGGCGGTTGGAAAGCGACTCTACGCGCAGTTTACCGAGCGGTGCCGCGCGGCCGGAATGAAGCGGATCAAGTCCTTGGCGGCCGCCGGCCATGAAGGCCCGGTGCGATTTCACGAGTCGATGGGGTTCAAGAGCACGGAGGTCCCTGACTATGCGGGCCCTGGACGCTCACGCGTCGTATTCGTCAAGGAGCTTTGACCTGGTGGCGACTGCCGGTATCCTGAGCGCCAGGTAAGCGGGGGGACAACCAGGCATGGGCTACTCATCAGCGAGCGTGGCACGACGAGCTCGTGAATCGCTTGGCAAGGCACTCGAAGCGCTCCAAGAGGACGAAGACGTTCCGAAGGAGGTGCTGGGCATCATCCAGAACGTCGCAAAGTCCGTCGGCGCGCTCTTCGAAGCGGAATACGCGTCCACCGAACCGGACGGCAAGACATGCGTGAAGAGCGCGCTGGGGACGCTGAGTCAGACGCTCGCCCTTCTCCAGGATGTGAAGACTGAACACGCCGGGGTGCAAGGCGCCACGGAAAGCATCGCCGACGTGATAAGCATTCTGTTCCCGCTTACGAACAAGCCGAGCGTCCGACCCGACGCCGACTCACAGCGACCCGGATCACAACGACCCGGATCGCAACGACCCGGATCGCAACCCTCTCCCGCAAGCACGGCGCCGTCCAACCGTGCTCCAGCAAGCGCGCCCCCCTCCAGTGCGCCTCCCCGAAGCGGGCCGCCTTCGAGCCTCGCTCCGGCAAGTGCGCCGCCCGCGAGTACGCCGCCGCGAAGCGTGCCTCCCGCTAGCGCGCCCCCGGTAAGCGCAGCGCCATCGAGCGTGCCTCCGGCTAGCGCGCCCCCGATGCGCGCGGCGCGATCTGTCGCACCTCCATCTGTCGCACCTCCATCTGTCGCGCCTCCATCTGGCCGACCTCCCTCGAGTATCGCGCCGTCTAGCGCACCACCGCGGAGCACGCCTCCCTCCAGCCGACCGCTGTCACAGCGCCCCTCGGCTAGCCCGTCCAACAGGCCTCGCTCAGGGGTACCCGCGCCGATCCCAACTTCGATGCTGCCGCCTCCGGCACCGATCCCCTCTGGTGTGCGGCAGCCTGTGGAAGCCAACCTCGGCGCGACGACACAATCCAATTTCTACGTCGGCTTCAGCGGCGAGATCGCACATGGTGGGGTGTTCCTCGCTACCTACGAAGCCCTTCCGAAGGATACGTCGGTCAGCATGCTCGTGACCCTGCCGGGTGGCTTCGAGTTCGAATGTGATGGCTACGTTCGCTTCGTCCGAGACCCGATGGACTTCATGTCGGAGTCGGAGCCCGGCATGGGCATTCAGTTTGAAGGACTGGCCGACGAGGCTCGGAATCTAGTGCTCCGCTTCATTCGCAAGCGGCCGCCGATCTTCTACGACGTGTAGCGCAGCACGCTCAGCCCTCGCCCAGAAGCTTGCTCATCGAGGCTTCGTCGACGGGTGTGAACGAGTACGATTCCATCTCCTTCGAGGTCACCCAGGCGTAATCCTTGACCGCTCGGCAATCGAGATGATCGCTCAGCAGGGCGCATTCGTAGAGATATAGATCGACGGCGTACTTCTCATACGGATGGTTCACGAACGAGATGAGCTGCCCGACTTCAACCGTCGCGCCGAGTCGTTCAACCACCTCACGTGCGAGCGCAGCTTCGTCGGTCTCGTGTTCCTCGACGCGTCCGCCCGGAAAATCCCAAAGCAGCGGCAGCACTGCGGTATCGCGACGCTGTGTGATCAGATACCGCCCCTCACGCTCGACGAGCGCGGCCACCACCCGAATGGTCTTCATCTTCGACGCCACCGTCCGGGATATAGCATCCCAGCGCGGCCGTGTTCACATCGGGTAGTGGTGCACGATCTCTCGGGCAGGACGCTCGACGTTCAAGACCGGACTGGTGATCAGATCACGGCCCGAAGCAATGAAGAACAGCGACTCGCCTACTGTGGGAAGCCCCTCCGACGCGCTGATCGCGCCGTTGTCATGGAACTTGAGCCCGCCGGAGACGGTGCTTCGCAGAGCCAGGTGACCGGCGAGCCACTCCCCGCTGCGGCGGTCTCGGACGCCCACACACACATTGCGGCGTACGTGGTACTCACTGTTGCGGGTCACGAAAATACGATGAATTCGGCGTTCTTTGCCCAAATAGCCCATCCAAAAACCTCCTCGGGCGCTACCATACGGTCCCAGGCCACCTTACATGTGGGATAAAGTAGGATCAAAAAACTGGCGACGGCCGCTCCTTCTGCAGCCGGACAACTTCACGTCGCCGGAGCGGACCCCTTGGGGGGGTCGTCGCATCGCGGGCAGGCTCAAACTGAACGCGGGTTTGGAGGCTCGTGGGGTCGTGGGCGAAGCCTGGGAGCTCTCAGTCGAGCCGGATTTCCCAAGTCGGATCATCGACGGCCCCACGCTTGATGAGGTGCTCCGCGCCGACCCTTCGCTCCTAGGCGTAGAGTCGGGGCTGGGTTCTACCGCGCTGCTGGTGAAGCTAGTGGACGCTGCCGACGATCTCTCGGTCCAGATTCATCCTTCGGACGACGACCCGCTGCTCGCCCCGGACGAGAGTGGGAAACCAGAGGCCTGGTACATCATCGACGCGGACCCCGGTGCGGGTCTGTACCTCGGCTTTCGGGAAGGTGTGTCTCGAAAAGACGTCGAGAGGGCGATCGATGAGGAGGCTGAGGTCGACGCACTGATGTCGTTCGTCCCGGTATCTCCGGGCGACGTGTTTCTGATCGAGCCGGGAACGCCGCACGCGATCGGAAAAGGGGTCCTGCTCCTCGAACCCCAGCGGGTGGCTCCAGGGAAGCGCGGCCTCACCTACCGCTACTGGGACTGGAACCGCACGTATGATGCGACCGGACAGCGCGACCCAAACGGCCGCCCGCGGACCCTGCACCGGGAGCGCGCCCTCGATGTTACGCGTTGGGATGGTCCGCGCGAGCGCGACCTACTCGAACGCATCTACCGGCGAACAGGGCCCGGCTCGACCGATGGCCCCGGGCGCCTCGAAGCACTCGTGGGTAGTGACGGCGTCATTCGGTCCGAGTTCTTCTCGTTGCAACGTTTGGCGGGGTCGGGCGACCTGGTGATACCGGCCGACGACCGACTGCGATCGCTTACCGTCCTCGACGGTCGGCTGACCTTGCACGACGGTGACGAGGCGTTTGAGCTCGTATGCGGTCAGACGGCCGCCCTCCCCGCCGGCCTCGGCCCGCTCCGGGGCGCCTTGGATGCCGCACACGCCATGCTGTGCGCATTGGCTTGACGGCACCATGGCGACGTAAGAGAGTGCCGCGCCTTGGTTGATGTCATCACCGGCCCTCGGCCGTCCGTTTCAATCGTTATCCCCGTGTACAACGAGGAAGCGATTCTGCGCTCCGCCTTGGTGGACCTCATTGATCGACTGCACGAGGTCCCCTGGTCGTACGAGATCGTGGTCGCAGAGAATGGCTCGAGCGATCGAACCGTGGAGGTCGCGAAAGAGCTCGCCGCGCGGTTCGATCAACTCGTCTGCCGACACACCAACGAGCCAAACTACGGCAAGGCGCTTCGAGAAGGCATCCTTCACGCACGAGGCGAGATCGTGATCTGCGACGAAATCGACCTTTGCGACACCGACTTCTACGAGCGAGCGCTCGCGGTACTGCAGGACCAGTCGGTAGACTTCGTCGTAGGCTCCAAGGCCATGGAAGGAGCGACGGACGAGCGGCCGTTTTTTCGCCGGCTGGGGACGGTCGTGATCAGCGGGATTCTGAGGGTTAGCCTCGGATTCAAAGGAACCGATACCCATGGACTCAAGGCTTTTCGCCGCGCCCAGATTGCTCCGATCGCGAACGCCTGCTTGGTGGACCGCGATCTGTTTGCGTCCGAGCTCGTCATCAGGACGGAGCGTGCTGGGCTTGGTGTCCGGGAGATCCCAGTCCGGATTCTCGAGAAGAGGCCACCTACGATCGGGCTGGCGAGGCGCGTTCCCAACGTCCTGGCGAACCTAGCCAAACTGTTCGTTGCCATCCGGATCAGAAAGTGACGCTGCGACTCGCATCGGTATCGATCGACTTGGACGAGGTCCCTCGCTATGCGGCGATTCACGGCGTGGACACACCCCGCGGAACGAGCGCAAGCGCAGTCTACGACCGATGCATTCCCCGTCTCACGGAATGGCTGGATGACGAATCGATCCGAGCCACCTTCTTCGCGATCGGTGAGGATCTCGAACGTCAGGAGAACGGCGCGAGCATCGCGGCGCTGCACAAGGCGGGCCACGAAATCGGAAATCACTCGTTCCATCATCACTATGATCTCAGTCGTCGCGCGCTCGCCGACATACTCGACGAGGTGGAACGAGGGGCGGTTGCCATCGAGAGCGCCTGCGGGAGGCGACCCCGTGGGTTTCGTGCGCCGGGGTATACCGTCAGCGATGCGATGTTTAGCGCGCTAGAGGCCTCCGGCGTCGAATACGACTCTAGTGTTTTTCCATGTCCCAGTTACTACGCCGTCAAGGCCGCAGCGCTGACGACAATCAAGGCGAAGGGGCGGCAAAGCGTAAGCATATTGGACACGCCGCTCGTGTTGCGCGCGCCAAGGGAGCCGTATCGAGTCGGACGCCCCTACTGGCGTAAGGGCGACGGCATCTTGGAACTGCCGATCGGCGTCACCCGTCTACAGCTTCCGTACATCGGCACCTCACTCGTGCTCGGCGGCAGGGGCATAGCCCAGCGACTCACGAGGCAAATGCTCGGCCGGCCGTTGATCAACCTCGAGCTTCACGGATTCGACGTCGCCGACGCCGCGCAGGATGGCCTTCAATCCCTGGCGCCACACCGCGCAGATCTGAGACGGACCGCGGCAGCCAAACTCGACGCCATTCGAGCGGCCATCCGCGTGGTCCGGGACGCGGGCTACGAGTTCGTCACACTCGAGGAGGCTGCGCGTCGATTCAAGAGTCGACCCAGCCGGTAGACTTTCGATCGCGCACCGCACGCACGGCAAGCTCATCGGCTTCCTCGTTGAGGCGAATGCCCTGGTGACCGCGAACATGAAAGAGCTGAACGTCGGGATGCGCATCGAGGGTCTCTCGGACCGCGGCGACGAGTTCCTGATTGGCTTTGACCTTCCAGCCCTTGGTGAGCACACCGATCGCGTACTGCGAATCGGTGTAGAGTCTCAGCGCCCTGCCGAGTTCGTGTGCCAGCTCCACGGCTCGCAGGATCCCGGTGAGCTCGGCGATGTTGTTGGTCGCTTCGCCGATGAATTCGCTCAGCTCACGTGTTTGGTCTGCCCAGATCGCGACGGCGCCGACCCCCGCGGGGCCGGGGTTACCGCTGCATGCGCCGTCCACGTACGCGAGGATCTCATCGCCTTCTGGGGTCTCAGGCGCACTCGTGGCGCTGGCGGCGCTCTTCGACTTCTTCTTCGTCGCTTTAGATGATTTTTGAACGGCCTCGCCGGAGCCGCAAAACGAATCGGATTCGATTTTGGGGGTCCCGGCGGTCGGCTTCAAGTTCGAGGCGCCCGCGAAATAGGCGCGCCCATCCTTGGGCTTGTAGCGAACCTCGACCCTGCCGTCTTTCGAAACGAGCTCCCCACTCGCATCACAACGGGCGAGCACTTCGGCATTGCGCAACCGCATTCGGCGCCACGGCATGGGGGACCCGTTAGCACGAGGGGTTGCTCTGTGAAAAGAACTTCCTACCCTCGACCCGTGTCTCGTTCGCTGAAGGTTGCCGCAGTGGTGTCGATTGCGATGCTCGGCGTCCTCGCCGGCGCGCTGCACCTCGGTCGAACGCTGAAGGCCAGTCAGGCGCTTCGCGAGCTCCCGAGCACCGCCCGCGCCGTCCTTCGGATCGACGCACGTTCGTTGGGTAGTACAGCGGCAGCGAACCAACTCGTTCAGGCGTTCGTCAGAGAAGAACAGCTCAGCGAGATCGAAACGGTGTGTGGATTGAACCCACTCTCGGCTCTGAGCGAAGCGACGATTTGGGTGCGAGGACCGGAAGACCAGCCGTTTCAATCGATCGGCCTCATGCTTCGGGGCCGCACAGCGGACGCCAAGGCACTCGCCGAATGCCACCGTTTGCTCGTCGAGGCGCGAGGCGGCAGCGTCGTCCGCCTCGACCTTCCCGGCGGACCGATGCTGGCCAGCCGCGACCGGCGAAGCGCGATCGCGATCCTGGACGACTGGACTATCGTGACTGGCTCCGTGCGAACCGTCACCGAGGTGATGGCGGTCCAGCGTGGGACCGCGCCCGCATTGCTCGAGCGACCCCGCATTGCTGCCCTTTGGCCGCGCGTCAACACAAGCGCGTGCATCGCGGCCGCTATAGACCCACCCGATCATTGGAAATCTGCACTGGAGCGGGTGGCGGAACTCGGAGAGGAAGCGTCCCCAGTACGGGGACTGCAAGCCATTGGTCTGTCGGTCGAGGCAGGAAGCCGGCGGACGGCCAGTGTCTTCATCGACGTGACCGATGCGAGCCGCGCCACCCAGGATGCGGCGACCCTTCGGACTTGGGCGAACTCACCGCCGGACACCGTGCAACCGCCGTGGACCGAGGTGCTTCGGTCTGCCCGCGTGGACGTACGCGACCGCACGATCGTCGTACGGATCGACCTGTCTAGTCTTTCTGAGATTCGCTAGCGCCGCCCTCCCCGGGGGCACCAGCGACGAAGAACTCGGACTTGCGGTACCGATCATGGACCCGCTGAAGCAGGATCTTGGTCACCGCCGCGGTGGGTACCGCCAGAAGTACGCCGGCGAACCCCAACAGCTCGGCGCCGACCAACAATGCGAACAGGACCGCAATCGCGGAGATGCCCACGGTGTCGCCCATGATCTTCGGCGTGATCACGAAACCTTCCAGACCCTGAATCAAGGAATGAACGCCGAGGACCCACAGAATTTGCGGCCAACCCTGCCAATCGAGGGCGGTCATGAGAAGCGCGGTCGCCAGTCCAAGCGTGCTTCCGACATAGGGAATGAACGAAAGGAATCCGGCCATGATCCCGATGGGGAGCGCGAGCGGCACGCCGATCGCGCCGTAGCCTACCGAGTACAGGACGGCGAGGATGATCATGACCGTGAACTGACCGCGAAAAAACTGACCCAAGACCTCATCGACCTCGCGAAAGAACCCGCCGGCCTGCGACCGGCTACGCGGTGGGATCAGATCCCCCACCTTCGCGATCAGGACGTCGAAATCGTACAGCAGATAGAACGCGAACACGGGGACGATCAGCGCAGCGACGATCGCGCCTACGGCAGACGCGGTCCCGCCCAGGAGCCATTTGACCACCGCGGTAGCCGGCGTGTACCCCTTGGTGAGCACGGACTGTATGTCGACGTGGAACTCCTCGAGCGCTTGCCCCACCGAAGTCGGAATCTCGAGCCCGTACTGTGCGAGAACGGGATCCAACGCCGCCCGACTCCGTGCGACGAGCGCGGGGAGCCGGTTGAGAAAGCTTGCGATCTCTTCGTACACCATCGGGACGATGACCAAGACCGCGACGGCCGTGAGGGCAAAGCCACCCGCCAAGAGTGCGGCGATCCCGACTGCGCGCGCGATCGGTTTGCCTCGAAGCAGTCGCGTCTCTTCGATTCGGTCGACCATCGGGTCGAGCATGTATGCAATGAGGAAGGCGAAGAACACCGGCGCCAAGACGCCCCTGAGCGCGTAGAGCAACCAGGCTGACGCCAACGAAACGCCGAACCAAAGGACCCACCGCGGAACCTTGTCACGCTCTGACATGCATGCCTTCTACCACAGTCACTACGCGCGACGCCTGAAGCAATCCGCTGCGATACCAAGCCGACGTCGCGAAGGCTCGGTCTCGGCGATAAAGCGCGTCGTGACGGGGTCGTGGTAGCCACTGGCGAGCTTCAACCCCGGCTTGCCCTGTTGATAGAACGCTCCGATTCGGTGCATGCAGATCTCGCGCACGTACTTTCCGAGAATCGAAGCCAGCGCCACGGGAAGGTGGCGAGCATCCGCGTCGACCTCGAAGCGGATCTCTCCGAGGCCGTCTACCGCCAATCTGCGCTGGCCGCGACGGCCCTTGAGTGGGTGGACGCGACTCGCCTCGAAGCGCGTGAGGCGTGACGCGTAGTCACGAATGCCACCGACCATGCCGCAGACGGCGAGCAGCGGTGAGCCATGACTCGCCTGCACGGACGTGATCAAGTCCTCGAAGAGTTCGAGGTCGACCGCCAGCTTGTTCGTCCCCGCCGCAAGCTTGGCGTTGAGCACGCCCGCGCAGGCGATTCGGCTTTGAGCGTCGACGACACGAAGGGCGGATCGACCGACCAGGCGATCGACGAGCTCTTCGCCGTAAGCCGGATCTCCGCCAAAGGCAGGCAGCTGCAGGTCGACCGCCCAACACTGCCCGGCGGTGGGCAGGTCGGGACAGCAGGCTCTGAGGCTGCGCCGCGAGTCTGGCGCGACGCTGTCGATCAGCTCGTCGGCCGAGCTTGGAAGGCGCGAACAGGCGCGCTTGACCAGCGCCAAGGCCACGGACTCGGCAAACCCCATCCGGCCGAAACCACCGGTCTCCTTGCTGTCGGTCAGCCCCAGTGCGAGCCCTCTGTTACAGAGGGGGGAGCGAGCGTAGCGGGGCACCTCCAGGGCCACCGAAGTGGCCACCAGGGGCCCCAGGCGCGGTCCCAGACCGTTCTCGTCTATTCCAATCACCAGCATTCCGGCAC
>CAYZDM010000049.1:0-10774 GCA_964476875.1 uncultured Sandaracinaceae bacterium
CGCTCAGAATGCTGAGGCCGATCAGATGGACGCCTTCTTCGAGCGCCGACGCGACGATTTGCTCAGGCGAGACCCGAATCCCCTCGTACACCACGTCGAAACCAACGTCCCGCGCCTTGATGGCGATCTGTTCTGCGCCGTTGGAATGGCCGTCGAGTCCCGGCTTTCCGACGAGTAGCTTCGCGCGGCGACCCATCTTGGCCTCGAGCTCGTTCAAGCGAGCGCGTAGCCGAGCTATCGTTTCTGCCGCGGGACCGGTGCCGGAGGTCTTCACCATGGCTCCGGAGATCCCAGTGGGTGCGCGGTACTCGCCCCACACCTGGCGAAGCGTGTGGGCCCATTCGCCCGTCGTCACACCCGCATGAGCCGCCGCAATCGAGACGGGCATCATGTTTTCGTCGGTTCTCGCCGCGCGTTGCAACTCGGCGATGGCTCGCTCTGCTGCAGCGTTGTCCCTTTGCTCTTTCCAGCGTGCGAGCGCTTCGCGTTGGTTGGCGTCGACGGCCGGGTCGACCGTCAAGATCGCCTCGTCGAGGTTCTCAGTGAGCGGGGAGGGCGCGCCCTCGACATACTTGTTGACGCCGACGACGATCTGCTCGCCGTTCTCGATCGCGCGAAGTCGCGCGGCATTCGACTCGACGAGCCTCTGTTTGATGTAGCCGCTCTCGACGGCCTCGACCGCCCCCCCGCGCTTCAACACCTCTTGCACCTCGGCCCACGCGGAATCGATGAGGTTCTGCGTCTGTGCCTCGACGACTTCGCTGCCCTTGAACAAGTCGGCGTACTCGAGAAGGTCGCTCTCCTCGGCGAGGATCTGCTGGGCCCGCAGCGACCACTGCTGGTCCCAAGGGCGTGGTAGCCCAAGAGCCTCGTTCCAGGCTGGCAGCTGAATCGCACGGGCCCGCGCGTCCTTGCTCAGGGTGACCGCCAGCATCTCGAGGACGATCCGGATCATGTTGTTCTCAGGCTGTTGCTCGGTGAGGCCGAGCGAGTTCACTTGCACCCCGTACCGGAAACGCCGCTGCTTTTTGTCCGTGACGCCGTAGCGTTCGCGCGTGACGCGGTCCCAGAGCTCGACGAACGCGCGCATCTTGCAAAGCTCTTCGACAAAGCGAATGCCGGCGTTGACGAAGAAGCTCATCCGCGCGACGACGTTGCCGAACTCTGCCTCAGGCACGCGACCCGTCGCTTTCACTGCATCGAGTACACCGATGGCCGTGACCAGCGCATAGGCGAGCTCCTGCGTCGGGGTCGCTCCGGCTTCCTGAAGGTGATAGCTGCAGATGTTGATCGGGTTCCACTTGGGAACTTCCTTGACGGTGTACGTGATCAGATCCGTGATCAGGCGCATCGATGGCGCTGGCGGGAAGATGTAGGTGCCGCGTGACAGGTACTCTTTGATGATGTCGTTCTGAGTCGTGCCCCGAAGGACTCGCGGGTCGACACCCTGGTCTTGAGCGGTTGCCACGTAGAGCGCCAGCAACCAAACCGCCGTCGCGTTGATCGTCATCGACGTGTTCATCTTGTCGAGAGGCAGCCCGTCGAACAGGGCGCGCATGTCGCCGAGGTGTGACACCGGCACACCGACCTTGCCCACCTCGCCCCGCGAAACCGGGTCGTTGGCGTCGTATCCAGTTTGCGTCGGCAAATCGAACGCCACGCTGAGTCCGGTCTGGCCTTTGGCGAGATTGGTTCGATACAGCTCGTTCGACGCGGCCGCCGTGCTGTGACCCGAATAGGTCCGCATGATCCACGGTCTGTCGCGTTCTCGCTTGCCGTCCTCCGCCATCCGCCGATCCTTTCCCCTGCGATCCGCCCGAGGGGGCAGAAGCCTAGCTCGTTTTTCGCGATGCTTGCGTTCTGGGCCCGTGTGACCGTTGCGGTGCTCTTTACAGCTTCACACGATCGAGCCCGATGTCTATTGAACTATCATACGTTGGATGGGGGTCAAGCAGCGGAGAAGCATGGCTTTCCGGGGGTTCGCGAGTCTGGTGGATCTTGTAAATTTGCGGTAAAGGGCTCGGATGGCCGAAACGAATGCAGCCATGGGGCAGCGCCTTCGAGAGCTGCGATTGCGGCGAGGCCTCCAGCAAAGCGAGGTGGCGCGGCGCCTCAAGATCTCGCCCGCCTACCTTAGCCTCATCGAGAAGGGCAAACGCGTCGTCCAGCTTCCTTTGCTGTTTCAGGCGCTGGAACTCTATGGCGTCCCGGTCGAGGACTTCATGAGCAGTCTCGGGGAGCATCGCGTCGACGATGGTCTCGCCCGTCTCCTCGACGATCCGTTGCTGCGGTCTCTCGACCTCAGCGAGGAAGATCTCGCGAGCCTCAGTGCTGAGCCCCGGATGGTGGCTACCATCACGGCGCTCTTCAATCTCTACAAAAACACGCGCAGTCAGCTCGACCACGTCATGGCCAGCATCGCCCAGCGGGAGCGGCAGTCCGACGACGACTCCGTTCGGTTCGACTACAGCCCCTACGACGAGGTCACCGACTTCCTCGAACAGCACGCGAACTGGTTCGAGTCGCTCGAAGAGCGCGCGCAACAGTTTCGTCGCGATTGCGCGTTGGGCCGTCGGGTGACGAGCGCCGACCTAGAGCGCGGGCTGCTCGAACAGGTCGGCGTGCGGGTCCATCGCATTCCGGAGCACACGGACAGTTCCGTCATCCGATCATGGAACGCCGAGGAACGAGTGCTCACGGTTTCCGATGATCTCTTCGAACAGCGCCTCAAGTTTCAGCTTGCGCATACCGTCGCCCTCGGGCTCTTCGATGAAGAGAAGTTGCACAAGCCGATCCTCGAGGGCTACCGCGGTCAGCACTCCGAGACTCGGAAACTCATCAAGATCCACCTAGCGAATTACTTTGCAGGCGCGCTCTTGCTTCCGTACCCGGAGTTTTATCGAGAGGTGACGAGAACGCGCTACGACGTCGACCTCCTCGCCCAACTTTTCGAGTCGTCGTTCGAAACGGTAGCCCACCGAATGTGTAACTTGTCCGACCCGCGCCGGCGAGGCGTCCCAATGCATTTCTTGAGGGTGGATGTCGCCGGCAACATCTCCAAGCGCTACTCGGGCGATGGCATCCGGTTCCCGCACCAGGATGGATCTTGCCCCAAGATGGCCGTGCACTTGGCGTTCTTGACCCCGAACGTGATCACCAAGCAGTACTCCGCGTTCCCGGATGGCTCGACCTACTTCTGCTTCGCCAAGGTCGTGAGCGATCCCCACCAAGGCTCTCTCGTCAAAGGGACTACTTACAGCATTGGGCTCGGCACCCACGCCGACAACGCAAAGCATTTTACATACGCCGACGACCTCCCATTCGCCGACCCCAAGAAGATGGCGGTGCCGGTTGGCACGACGTGTCGGTTCTGCGAGCGCACCGACTGCAACATGCGGTCGGCGCCAAGCTACAAGTTTGCGTTCCGCGTCGACGAGTACACCAAGAAGGACAATTTCTTTTCGCCACTCGTGCGCGGGGACCCGGGTGTGGACATTCACAAGTCGGCTCGCCGGAAGCCCACGTCATGATATGGTCGCGCCCCGGAGGTTCAGATGCCGTCGTTTGATGTCGTTTCCAAGATCGACCAGCACGAAGTCGAAAACGCGAGAAACCAAGCGAGCAAAGAAATCGCTCAACGATATGATTTCAAGGGCACGGACAGCACGATCGAGCAGACCGAAGAGGGGATTGTGATCCGTGCCAACAGCGAGGGGCGGGTCGATGCGGCCCGCGATGTCCTCGAGAGCAAGATGGTGCGCCGGCAGGTGTCGCTGAAGTCGCTCGATGCGCAGGCGCCGCACCAGGCAGGCGGGAAAACCTGGCGTCAGCTGATCAAGCTCAAAGAGGGGGTCTCCAAGGAAAAGGCCAAAGAGATCGTCAAGAGCATCAAAGACAGCAAGCTCAAGGTTCAGGCTTCGATTCAGGGTGACGCCGTGCGCGTGTCTGGAAAGAAGCGGGACGACTTGCAAGAGACGATTGCGTTTCTCAAAGAGCAGGACTTCGACCTGCCGCTCCAGTACGTGAACTTTCGAGACTGAGGCTGACTGCTTTGACCAACACGAAACCGGAACTCGTGGTCGGCTACCAGGGCTCTGAGGGCGCGTATAGTCAGCTGGCGGCCAAACACCACTTCGAAGGCCTCGCCGGGACGCTTCGCTGCGTCGGGCACCATAGCTTCCGCGAGATGCTGGAGGCCGTGAAGAAGGGCGAGGCGGACGTAGCGGTTCTCCCGATCGAGAACTCGATCGCCGGGTCGATCAACGACAGCTACGACTTGCTTGCGGCGACCGGCCTATCGTTGATCGGCGAGGAGTTTCAGCCGATTGCGCACTGCCTGATCGGTGCGGAGGATGTGCCGGTGACCGACATCCGCCGCGTGTATTCGCACCCCGTCGCCCTTGCGCAGTGCGGCGAGTTCTTGGAAACTCTCGAAGACTGTCACGTCGAGGCGTTCGTCGACACGGCGATGGCGGTCGAGCGAGTCAAGCGAGATGCAGACCCCACGCAGGCCGCGATTGCGAGTGAAGAAGCGGCTGCGATACACGGCCTGCCGATTCTGCGACGTGGAATTGCTGATCACCCGGAGAACTACACGCGCATGGTGATCGTGGCTCGAGAGCCGGCCCACCACGACAAGGCTGTGCCCTGCAAGACGTCGCTGATTTTTTCAACCATTCACGAGCAAGGCGCACTGGCCCGGTGCATCGCGATTTTTGCAGAGCGGGGCCTGAACCTCACCAAAATCGAATCTCGACCCAAGCCCCATACGCCGTTCGAGTACGTGTTCTATGTCGATTTCGAAGGGAACGTCGATCGCGAGACCACTCAGGACGCGCTGCGTGATCTCGGTGCCGTCACGACGTTCCTCAAGGTGCTGGGCTCGTACCCGATCGGCCGCGCTGGCATCAACTAGCGACCGCTTCGGCAACGTGCGCCAGGCGGGTGGCGTCGCGCTCGAGGCCAGCAGCCAAGCAGGTCGCTGAAACCATCTTCAACGCGGCGGCTTCTCCGGGACCATCTTGCTGGTCGCGCGCGACGGCGAGCGCTTCGAGTGCATCGATCATCGCGTCCCGGCCGCGCCCCCGGGCCAGTTGCAAGCAAGCGGATGCGATCGCGATCCGGATTCCTGCGGCAGGTGTTTGATTGGGGCTCGTCTTTGCGGATTCTAGCGCTTCCTTGGCCGCGCCGACGTCTTCGCGGGTGACGTACGAGATCACCTGGAGGCAATGCGCGCCCGTGAGATCACCTCCCGCGGCGATCGACAACTCGATCAACGCGTCGAACTTGTCGTGGTCTCGTTCGATCAACATGCGCACGAGCTCCTCGCCTGGGTTCTCGAGCTCTGCTTCGGGCACCGGAATCGTCGGCCGTTCGTCGTCTTCGTCTCGCGGGGGCCCGGATGGAAGCCGCACGGCTCGGCTAATTTCCGAAGCGACCTCGCGGGTCTCGGAGCTCGGCTGGTACTGAACCGCCGCAGCCGCCAAACGCACTGCGGCGTTGGTGTACCCATTGTCGGCCGCGAGAGACCCTGCCTCGAGAATCGCGTGCGCACCCCGTGTCAGATCACCGCCTTCGCACAGGTAGGCGCCGACGGTGGCTGCCATCGAGGGGCCGACCAGGGGCTCCGCCGTGTGCAGCGCCTGCGCCACGAAACGATAGACCTCGGTCCGACGCGCGGGCGGCATCCGCTGTACGACCGCCCTTCGAAGGAGCTCCGAATCGGGCTTGGCCTGCGGCGTCAGTAGGCCATCGTTGATGAGCGCCTCGAGAACACGAGTTCGGGTGTCCGTCGGTATTCCGTCCAATGCGACGGCTGCGTCGACGACTTGCGCCGAGGACGCCGGCAGGGCCGCGCATGCGATCTCAAGAAACCGCATCGACGAGGTGTCGAGTGTCGCGAACCGTTCCTCCAAGAGCGCCCTTGGGCCCAAGTGTTGACGCCGTTCGGCCGTTGCCTCGCGCCACGAGAACGACGTGCCGTCGTGAACGATATCACCGGTGGCGATCATGGTGCGCGCGGCCTCGGTGATGCCCAGCACCGTCGTGCCTCCCGTGATCACGAGCTGGGTGGCAATCTCCGTGCTGGCGTTCGGACCAAGAATCCCCGCCGCGACCAGCAACGCCTCGTTTGGATCGAGCAATGGCAGGTCTATTTTTGCGGCCGCCTTTAGGTCACGGAGCCCCGCCGGAACGCTAGACTCGGTCGTCCGGATGCAGAGCATCGCCGCTACGGTCTCATCGGACAGCGCCGCGCCGATGACCGTCAACGTGGCGGGATCGACGGCCGAGACACGGTCGATGTAGATCCAAGGGATTACCTTTTCCGAGCGTAGCGCGCGCAAGGTCACCTTGAGTGCGTGGACGGCGGCTTCCCGCGGGGGAGGGGTGGCGCAGGCAATCGCCTTGAGCGCGTCTGCGACCCCAGGCTCAGTCTTTTTCAGTGCTTGTCGCGTGGGTTCGAGCTTCCGCCACGCACTCAGAAGTGCCAGACGAAGCCCTCCGAGTGGTTCGAGGCCGCCGGGTACTGCGCCGATCTCCAAGAAGAGCGGCGGTTGAAGCGTGTCGCGGAGCGCCAGAACCCCGGCCCGTGCACCGAGGCCAAGCGTTCCCATCAGATAGAAGACATGCGTTTGCGACCCCGCCGCCGCGCTCTTCAGAGGTTCGAGGGCGTGTCGAATGCTAGCCGGAATCGGCGGTGGCTGAAGTAATCCGACCGACTGCCGGCAGGCTTCGAGAAGCGGACGGCTTCGATCGATGGCCTCCCCATGCAACGCAAACGAACTCGTGCTGACCGAGCGTCCGAATAGATACGTCCGCGACGCGGCCTCACGCGACTCGACATCGAGAACGACCTCGCCGGCTCGTGCTTGGTTGGCCAGCAACTGCGCACGATCGATCGCACTTCCGCTGTTGGTCAAGTGTCCGGTGTCGTCCTTGGATCGCTGGACATCTCCGCTAGCGATACCGAACGCGATCGGAAGCCCGCCGGCGGGCACGGGCTGTGACTCGGCCTCTGCGAGCAAGCGCAGCGCGAGATTGATGGCCGCCTTGAGCTCATGCAGCGCGAAGTTCGCGACGACGGTGCCGGCCAGAGACGAAATCACCTCACCGCCGTTGCTCTGCACCTCGTTGGTGACGTAGCGCGCCCACTGGCCCGCTGCCGCGGTGGTCTCCTCTTCCTCGAAGGCGGGAGGCAGGATCCTGTGCCAGAGGACGAATCGTTCCATCGCGATCAACAGTTAGGCACGATCGAGCGCCGACGCCATGCCGGCAGCAGTTCGAAAAATGCCCATGCCCCCTTGTAGGGGTAAGATCCCACGCGGCGAGCCCCCTGTAAAGGGACTGAGGTTTCTCGACTTCCCAGTTCCGTTCGTGCTAGCTGACAACCATGCTCAAGGGGGCACAGATCCTGATCACAGGAGGGGCGGGGTTCATCGGCACGGCGTTGGCCGCTCGCTTGGCCGACGACAACCACATTCGGGTCCTCGACATCCTGCGTCGAAACGCGCTCTCGAAGGCTGGCCTCGATCGCCACCCCAACATCGAGCTCGTCGTAGGCGACGTGCGCGATATGACGGCGGTTCGCCGCGCGGTGGCCGGATGCGACTATATCATCCACATGGCCTCGATCGCGGGGGTCGACACCGTGCTCAAGAACCCGGTCATGACCATGGAGATCTCGCTGGAAGGCACGATGAACGTGCTTCGCGCGGCGAATGACTGCACGGGTGTCAAGCGGCTGATCGACTTCTCCACCAGTGAGGTGTTCGGTTCCTACGCGTTCCGCGTTCGTGAGGCTGACGTCACGAGCCTCGGCGCCGTCGGCGAAGCTCGCTGGACGTATGCGGTCAGCAAGCTCGCGACCGAGCATCTCGCGCACAACTACTGGAAGCAGTTCAACCTCCCCACGGTTTCGATCCGTCCTTTCAACATCTACGGCCCAGGGCAGGTCGGCGAGGGCGCCGTCCATGCGTTCGTCGTTCGAGCGCTCCAGGGCGAGAAGCTGCTCATCCACAACGAGGGCGATCAGATTCGATCGTGGTGCTACATCGATGACATCGTCGAAGCGATTCTGCGCGCAATGGAACGCGACGAGGCGGTGGGCGAGAGCTTCAACATCGGGAATCCGCGAAGCACCGTCACGATTTACCAGCTTGCCCAGCTGATCGTCCGACTGACCGAGAGCAAGTCCCCCATCGAGTTCATCGAATGGGATTTCCCGGACGTGGAGCTTCGAATTCCCGACGTGAAAAAGGCCGAACAGCTGCTCGGATTCCGTGCGCACATCGAGCTCGAACAGGGGCTGCTCGATACGATCGAGTGGTACCGTCGCAAGCTCAACGGCGAGGCGTGAGGTGAGCGAGGGCGCGCCGCTCGTCTATGATCTGTCGGCCGCGCATCCGGGCGGTTGGTTTGAGGAAGTCCTCGAGCAATCAAAGGACTTCGAGAAAGCGTGCGCGCTGATCGGACGCAGCACGCTGGGGCTCGCGCTCATTGCCGGCGCGCGCATCCTGAGCCTCACCGCAAACCCACGCGCGTCCGACCTCACGACGGTCGAGTATTCGATTGGCCAAGATCCGAGCATCCTACAAGTTCCGCTTTCGGAGTTTCGAGAGACCATCGGGCAGCTCTTGTTGACCCCGCTCGAGAGCTCGGAGCTTCCACAGGACCCAGGCGTCGAGGAGCTACAGGCCCATATCGGCGGCCGGTACATGCTCGAGGCGTCCCTATTCGCCGTAGAGCCCATCGAGCTTCGGCTCGACCTGGGGTTGTCCGAGCTGACGCTCGAGTTCAATGGCGCACGTCACGCTCTCGCGCTCGAGGACTTTCGGGAAGTCCTGGACGAACGAGTGCGGTCCGAGCTGGGCCTCGGTCAGCGGGGTGAGGAGGCGATCGATCTCGCGGTTGTCGATCAAGCCGAAGAGGCCAATGCCCATGGCAACTGGGGAGCCACAATCGCCATGCTCAACCCTTGGCTGACGCCGATTTCCATGCTCTTGCGCACTGGAGAGTCCGAAACGCTAGGCGAGGACGTTCACTCGCGCTTGTCGGTCAGTCTGGACCTTCTTGGCACCGCCTATGCGAACACCGGTGATCTCGACGCAGCGAACGAGGTCCTGCGGCTCGGCATTCAATGGGCCGGTGAATCAGGGAAAGCTGGCGGCTTGTATCTCGCATTGGGGCGCGCGTCGGTCGCGAGCAAGAAGCACGGAGAGGCGATAGGGCTTCTGCGCCGCGCGATTCGGCTAGGCGCCGAGGAGGGTGAGGCGTTACCGTTATTGGCGCAGTCCTTGGCTGCTCGTGACCAGACGCTGGCAGCCATGGTCTGTAGCGAACGTGCCAGAGCGCTCGGTGCCAACGAGGACGAATTGGTGGAAGTCGAAGCTGAGCTTCAGGCTCGGTTGGGCGACGCTTGGCCGCGCTTTCAGGCCTGGATGAGCAGCCCCGAGTAGCCGCTTTACTTTGGTTCCGAGGCTTCGTACCGTAGCCGTTCGGATGTCGGGCTTTCTTTTGTCGATCGATCAGGGAACCACCGGTTCCACTGCGTTGCTTTTGTCTCCCACCGGGCAGATTTTAGGGCGGGCCAACCACGAGTTTCGGCAGCATTTCCCGAAGCCTGGATGGGTGGAGCACGACGTCGAGGAAATCTGGAAGAGCGTCGTCGATGCCGTGCGCGACGCGATCGAACAGGCGGGCGTGGCGGCCACCGATTGTCTCGGAATCGGAATCGCCAATCAGCGCGAAACCACCGTCTTGTGGGACCGCAACACCGGCCAGGCCGTCCACAATGCCATCGTTTGGCAGGACCGCCGAACGGCAGATCGCTGCCAGGAGCTCAAGGACGCGGGCAAGGAACAGATGTTCCGCGAGCGTACCGGCCTGGTGCTCGATCCGTATCTGGCAGGCACGAAGCTCGAGTGGATGCTCGAACACGTCGATGGTGTCCGGGCTCGTGCTGAGAAAGGCGAGCTTGCCTTCGGCACGATCGACTCGTGGCTGCTCTACCGACTCTCCGGGGGAACAGTGCACGTGACCGACGCGAGCAACGCGTCCAGGACGCTACTCTACGACATCGTCAAAGGGCGTTGGGATGAAGAGCTCGCCGCGGAGCTGCATGTTCCGCTTGGGCTGCTGCCCGAAGTTCGGAGTTGCTCGGAAGTGTATGCCCACACCGCCGGCGTTCCTGGGCTTCCCGACGGCGTGCCGATTGCGGGGATGGCTGGCGACCAGCAGGCGGCACTGTTCGGCCAGACTTGCTTCGAGGTTGGCGACGCCAAGTGTACGTACGGCACCGGTGCCTTCCTGCTCATGAACACCGGAACCAAGATGGTTCACTCCAACAACGGACTTCTCACGACAATCGCGTGGCGTCTCGGAGACGAGACCGTGTACGCCCTCGAGGGCAGCGCGTTCATCGCCGGCGCTGCGGTCCAGTGGCTGCGCGACGGGCTGGGGCTCATCGACTCTTCCGACGAGATCGAGGCGTTGGCGAGAACAGTCGACGAAACGGGCGACGTCGTGTTCGTCCCCGCGTTGGCAGGGCTCGGCGCGCCGTACTGGGATCCGCGCGCACGGGGCCTGATTTATGGGCTTACGAGGGATACGACGGCAGCGCATTTGGCGCGTGCGACCCTCGAGGGCATTGCATTCCAAATCATCGATCTAGTGAACGCGATGCGGGCGGATGCAGATCGTCCTATAACTCGCTTGAGAGTCGACGGTGGCGCGGCTCGCAATGACTTACTCATGCAATTTGAAGCCGACATGCTCG
>CAYZDM010000050.1:0-10755 GCA_964476875.1 uncultured Sandaracinaceae bacterium
TCGCCGTTCGCAGAAATAACCGATGACGACATCGACAACTTGTTCAATGATTGACTAGGAGAGGCTTGGGGGGATGTCTTTCATCAACTACTTATCGCGGGAGATCAACTGCAAGATCGTCTATTACGGTCCCGGTCTCTGCGGCAAAACAACTAACCTGCAGTACATCTACAATCGCACCAATCCGGATGCGAAAGGCAAGATGATCTCGCTCGCGACCGAAACCGAGCGAACGCTGTTCTTCGACTTCCTGCCGCTAGAGATCGGCGAGATTCGCGGTTTCAAGACGCGGTTCCACCTCTATACGGTGCCGGGTCAGGTTTTCTACGACGCGAGTCGTAAGCTGATTCTCAAGGGCGTCGATGGCGTCTTGTTCGTCGCCGACTCTCAGATGCTTCGATCCGAAGCCAACACGGAGTCCATGGATAACCTCCGCACCAACTTGGCGGAACAGGGCTACAACCTCGACACGATCCCGTACGTCATCCAGTACAACAAGCGAGACATGCCCAACGTCTCCTCTGTCGAAGAGCTCCGCCAAATGCTCAACACAGGCGACGTCCCCGAATTCAGCGCGGTAGCCACCACCGGCGAAGGCGTCTTCGAAACCCTCAAGTCCGTGGCCAAACTAGTCCTCACCGAACTAAAACGAGGCGCCGCCCGCTAACCGGGACACTCCCCCCTCCCCCAACCCCGCGAAACCAAAGAGCATCTCAGGCAAAGATCGCAGGGACCCCTCGTCGAGGAATCCGGGCCGCCAAACGACCGAGAACGGCGCATGCCAAGAGGTCCTCGCGAAGTCCTACTCGGGGTTCCGCATCACATCGTGTTGCGGGGCAACAATCGGCGCCGGCTCTTCTCCTACCGGCGGGATTATCTCTACTTCATCAGCTTGATGAACCGGCATCTGTCCGACTCGGACCTGCGTCTTCACGCGCTGTGTTTGATGCCGAACCATGTTCATATCTTGCTGCGTCCTCTGCAACTGACGGCCCTCAGCTGCTTCATCAAGAAGGTCTCGCAGTCGTACGCACAGGTTCGGAACAAGCGCTACGGATCCACGGGGAAACTCTTCGAACAACGCTACTATTCGAAGCCTTTTCGCTCCGAGCGGCATCTTGCGATCGCCACAGCGTACATAGACCTCAACCCTGTTCGCGCGAACCTCGTCGAAGACGGCAACAACTACCAGTGGTCCACGCATCGGACGCACTGCGGCCTCACGTGTCAAACCAAGACGCTCGAGGCTCTCTGGTCTCCCAGCGATTGGTACCGACGGCTTGCCAATGAACCGAACGGCCGTGCGGAAGCGTATCGCAGTTGGATCTCCGAGTGTCGCGAGCGAGACGAATGGGACCCGGTACGAAAAGACCAAACCGTCCGCCGCGGAGGGGCGCCGACCCGCCCAAACCGGTCACGGGCCGCAACCTGAAGGCTCCCGGGAGGTCGCTGCGATCTTTGGCGGAGGAGTTACGTGATTTCGCGGAGTTGGGTGGGTGGGGAGTGTCCCCTTAGAGGATTAGGTTGAGGATTTTGCCGGGGACCCAGATGGTTTTGCGGAGGGGTTTGTCGGCTAGTTGGGTGGCTAGGGCTGGGAGTTCTCTGGCTGCGGCTAGGGCTTGGGCCTCGGTGGCGTCTTTGGCGAGCTTGATTCGGCCTCGGACTTTGCCGTTGATCTGAACGGGGACTTCAACCTCGTCTTCTTCGCACATGGCGGGGTCGAACGTCGGCCAGGGTTCGTTTTGGATACTGGGCGCATGGCCGAGCAGCTCCCAAACCTCTTCGCCGAGATGGGGGGCGAAGGGGTGCAGTAGCTTGGCGAGAACGTCGAGCGCGCCGGTTGGGACCCGGTCGAGCTTCATCAGCTCGTTGGTGAGGACCATCATGGCGCTGACCGCCGTATTGAAGCGCATCGCTTCGATGTCTTCGGTCACCTTCCGAACCGTCTGATGTTGCAGTCGAGTAAGCGCATCACTAGAGGTTGCATCCGCGGCCGCACGCTGGGTCACGGTGAACACGCGGTCGAGAAACCGTCGCACGCCCGCTATCGAACTCGTGCTCCACGGCTTCGAGGCTTCGAGCGGCCCCATGAACATCTCGTAGATCCGCATCGAGTCCGCGCCGAACTCCTTCACGATGTCGTCAGGGTTGACGACATTGCCCCGCGACTTGCTCATCTTCTGTCCGCCCTCCCCCAAGATCATTCCTTGGTGGACCAGCTTCTTGAAGGGCTCTTTCGTCGGTACCGCGCCCTCGTCATAGAGAACCTTGTGCCAGAATCGCGCGTAGAGAAGGTGCAGCACCGCATGCTCCGCACCGCCCACATAGAGATCGACCGGCAACCACTCCTTAGCTAGCCCTGGGTCGCACAACGCTTCGGCGTTGTCCGGATCGATGAAGCGCAGGTAGTACCAACAGGAACCCGCCCACTGCGGCATCGTGTTGGTTTCTCGCGCAAACCACCGCCCGTCTGTCTGGAAGAAACGCCAGTCTTCCGCCCTCGCGAGGACTCCCGCCGGGTCGGATCCGGGCTTGTAGTCCTCGAGCTCCGGCAGTCGGAGTGGCAGCTCGCTCTCTTCGACTGCAATCGGCTGGTCGTATCGAATCGTGTAGTCCGCACCGGCCCGCGGGTCGCCATCGGTATCGACTGGAAAGTAAATCGGGATGGGCTCGCCCCAGTACCGTTGCCTCGAGAACACCCAGTCGCGAAGCTTGTACTCGACTCGTGCAACCCCTTTGCCGGCCGCCTCGAGGTCCGCGGTGACACGGCTCTTGAATTCAGCCGTCGGCAACCCGTCGTATTTGCCGGAGTTGACCGCGGTCCCCTGCTCTATCACCGCTTCGGTCAAGGGCGCATCGGCCGGCGCCCCCGTCTTGCTGACCACCTCGATGATCGGAATGCCGTGCGCGGTCGCAAACTCGAAGTCACGTTCGTCATGCGCGGGCACGGCCATGATCGCCCCTGTGCCGTAGCCCCACAACACATAGTCGGCGATGTAGACCGGCACCTCAGCACCGTTGACTGGATTGACCGCCGTGCCGCCGGTGAATACCCCGGTCTTCTCTTTGTTGGCTTGCCGATCACGCTCGCTCTTGTTCTTGGCCTGCTCTACGTATGCCGTAACCTCACTGCGCCGCTCATCGGTGGTCAACACTTCGACCAACGGGTGCTCGGGCGCCAACACCATGAACGTCGCGCCAAAGAGCGTGTCCGGCCGGGTCGTGAACACCTCGATGAGGGCGTCGTGCCCCACGACGTCGAACCTGACCTCCGCACCTTCGGAGCGACCGATCCACTCCTGCTGCATGATACGTGTGCTGTTCGGCCACTCCACGCCGTCGAGGTCCTCGAGAAGCCGGTCGGCGTAGGCGGTGATCTTGAGCACCCACTGCCTCAGAGGGACGCGTTCGACGGGATGTCCTCCTCGTTCGCTCAGACCGTTGATCACCTCTTCGTTTGCCAGCACCGTGCCTAGATCGGCGCACCAGTTGACCGCAACCTCGCTCTGATACGCCAGGCCACGACTGAAGAGCTTCAGAAAAATCCATTGAGTCCATCGGACGTACTCAGGCGAGGTCGTGTCGACTTCGCGCGCCCAGTCGTAACTGAAACCGAGCATCTTGAGCTGCCGCTTGAACGTGGCGATGTTCTTCGAGGTCGTGTCTCGTGGGTGCGTCCCGGTGAGGATGGCGTGTTGCTCGGCGGGGAGACCGAACGCGTCCCACCCCATCGGGTGCAGCACGTCATCTCCAGCCGCCCGTCGGTATCGCGCCACGATGTCAGTCGCGGTGTAGCCCTCTGGGTGCCCCACGTGCAGTCCGGATCCCGAAGGATACGGGAACATGTCGAGCACGTACGTCTTTGGACGCTCGTTCCCCTCGGGCGTGCGGAAGGTGTCGTCCTCGTCCCAGTAGGCCTGCCATTTGGGCTCAATCGTCGCTGGATCGTAGCGCGTCATCGCGCCTGCCATAGCATGCCCGTGACGAGCCGGCGATCTACGGACAGCTCGGTAGCTTGGCTATCCACTCGCGGAGGAGCGCCATCCCGAACGGGTCGATGACAGACGTGGCGGTTGACGGCATGCGCAGCACATCGGTCTCGGCAAAGCGTTGGACGAGGCCCGAACCGTCTGGGTCCCCGGGCGCGACGCGTGGTAGCCCCGCCCACTGGGGGAAGTATCTCATTGGCTCACAAAGCCCGGTGTCTTCGAGTGAAAACTGGTAGCGAAGGTCGAGCCCGTGGTCGCCCGAACTCGCGTATCCGTCCGGTCGGTGACAGTGCGCGCAGTTCGCATCGAGGTACGCACGAGCGCGCTGCTCCAAAGTTCCCTCCCCTGTCTGCGGGCTCGCCATCCTCGACTCAGTCTCAGGGTCGAGCGCTTCATCGGGTTCGAGGGCGAACAGGTCGATCTCCGCCATGGCGGCAAGCTGATTCGCCACCACTCCTTCATAGTCGTGCTCGCGGTTGATCTGAT
The DNA here is from genome assembly GCA_964476875.1 of uncultured Sandaracinaceae bacterium. GTDB lineage: Bacteria > Myxococcota_A > Polyangia > Polyangiales > Houyiibacteriaceae > SG8-38. Next base: position 4,476 of record CAYZDM010000050.1, read on the forward strand.
TCGTCTTCGGGCCGAGCACATCGTCGATGGCCGCGCCATGACAGGTGATGCAGTCGTCGTACTCCGGGAACAGATACTCGATGACCTCGGTGCTGTTGCCGTGCTCGATCGTGTACTCCACCCGTTTGCGCGCGCTCAGCAGATCAGCGTCGGTCCCATCTTCGTTCCACTCGTAGCTCGCGTATTCCCAGCGCCCCACCTGACGAACCATGAAGCGTGTCTCCACAGGCCGCCGACTCTCGGGGTCGCCACTTCGAAACTCGAAACCGAAGACCTTGATGAGAACGCTCCCGTCCGGGAACACCCATGAGCCATCGTCCTCGATGACGATCTCATCTGCACTAGGGACCACCAAGTACCGTCGCTTGAACGCACCGTCGGTCCACAAGGCCGAGTTGACTTCGTAGGGGATCAAATCAGGCCCCGCGTCTAACGTCAGAAGATCGCTGAAGCAGCCGGTGTCGGAGAGGTGTTCGGGCATCCCCTCCGAGACGTCTGGCAAACAGGTTTGGACGTCGGGGCGCGGCTCGAGCGCAGGCCCCGACGGAGCCGAGCCGTTCTTTCCGCAACTCATCACCAGGAGTGCCACGAGGCACGCCCCTGCTCGCGTGCGCCACATGGATCTTCTGTAGCGGAACCGCAGCCGGCTTCCAAACTCTGGGACGCGCTTAATTTGCGCGACCCGCCTCTTCGGTTTCTTTCCAGCGAAACGGGGAACGCAGGTGCGCCCAATAGCCCGTCGGAAAGTTCGGCAATGCCTCAATTCCGATCTCGGTCGGTGGCTCCCGATCACTGGGAGAAAAGCGCGAACGGAAGACGATATCCCACCAGATGATGTTCGCCCCGTAGTTCGTATTGGCCTCCTCGATGTCCTTCGAGTGATGCCAGCGGTGTAGCTCCGCCATGCTGAAGAACCAGTTCAACGGGCCGAGTCGGATGTCGACGTTACAGTGCTGGAACATCCCATGGACGGCAGTGAACAAGGTGTGCAGCGCGATGATTCGCGTGTCGGCGCCGAGCAACACCAATGGGGTCACCCCCAAGAACTGCTGCGCAAACAGGTCGACCGGGTGGAAGCGACCCGCGTTGAGCCAGTAGAACCTTGGCGCACTGTGATGAACCGCGTGAAAGCGCCAGAGGAACTCGTTCTCATGCATCCAACGGTGAATCGAGTAGGTCCCAAACTCGCCGATGACGAGGGCGAGCAACAGCTGTGCGGCCAGCGGCCAATCGTCCGGCCAAAGCTCCATGCCGATGGCGCCCGACAGCCACGCCGCGGCGACTGTGAAGACGCCGACGAAGGCCACCGTGTACACCTCTGGGATCCAGAAGTTCACGAAGTTGTGGATGAGGTCCGTTCGAATGTCACCGTGGTTGTGCAGCCATTCCCGGTGATAGGGATGGACGCGCTCGAGCACCAGCAACAACGCCACGACTGCGCCCGTCAATGACATCGCGGTGATGACCGGATCCCAGCCCCGCCCCATGCCGTAAACGCCGATCCCCAGTGCCCCTCCAAAAACGAAGGGGAACGTCCCGTACGTAAGCGCGACCTCTACGACCTTTGGTTTGCCTGACGAGCTCACGGTTGGCCTTACGTAATGGAGAAGCCACCATCCACTAGAACGGTTTGTCCTGTCATGAACCTGGCGGAAGAACTCGCGAGGAAGAGCACCACCGGGGCGATGTCGTCTGGCGTCCCCCAACGCGCGAGCGGCGTTCGGTCCATGAACGGCTTCTCTAGGGGCTCCACGCCTTTCATCATCGCCGTCATCTTGCTCTCGACGAGACCGGGAGCGACCGCGTTGACCCGGATGCCGTCACTTGCCCACCCGGTCGCCAGGTTCTTGGTCATCTGAACTGTGGCCGCCTTTCCGGCACCGTAGCCGGGCACGATGGGGACCGCGAAGAACGCCGCCATCGAGGCAAAGTTGATCACGCTTGCTCCGCCGTCGAGTGAGCTCGCCGCCAGCTTATCCCTGCAGCCGACCGCGAGGCGGTATGCGCCAAATAGATTGATCGCGACCGACTCTTCGAACACGTCGGGGACCGCTTCGTGTTTGCCGCCTGGAAAGTTGCAACCGGCGTTGTTGACCAGCACATCCAGCCGTTCGAGCGACGCTGCCAGGGCCTCGATGCCCGATTTGTCCGTCAGCTGAAGCTGGTGATACTCGAAGGCCGAGAGATCGCCCTCGTAGTCGCCGGCCGACCCACGCGTGCCGGTGATCAGCACTTCTGCGCCGGCATTGGCGAACGCAGCCGCAGTCGCCGCGCCGATGCCGCTAGAGCCACCCGTCACCAAGACTCGCGCGCCGGAGAAATCAAAGCTCGCTGCGTTGCTCACTAGGTCACCTCTTTGTCGATATCGACCATCACTTTTCCGCCCGCGTTCGGGTCGGTCGCCACTTCGATAGCGTCCGCGATTCGCTCCAGCGGGAACAGATGGGTAATCATGGGCGACAGGTCCCACCGTGTCAGGAGCTGGATCGCATCGTTGTAGTCTGCGGGGTACTCCATCGCGCCGCGAATCGTCATCTGCTTCATCATCACCCAGAGAAAACTCACGTTGACCGCCTGCTCGTGGAGCGCGACGACGGTCAGCCTCGACTCGGCCTTGCCGCTCTGCAGCACGTCGGTGATCACCTTGCCCGCTCCAGACGCTTCGATGAAAACGTCCGTCCCGGCCATCGGCATGCCCATGAGCGGCTCCTCGCCGTGCAATTTCTTGAGCTCGACCCATGGATCTTGCTCCGACGCGTTGATGGTGGCCCTTGCCCCAAGCGCCATGGCCAACTCGAGACGACGAGGGGACAGATCGATCGCAATGACGTCAGAGATCCCACGATCGCGAAGCGTCGCAATGGCGGAAAGGCCGATTGGACCAGCACCGAACACGGCCACCTTGTCGTCCTGCGCGACCTCGGATCGGTCGACGGCGTTCATCCCCACACCAAGGGGCTCCGAGAGCGCTGCCAGGTGCATCGGCAGGTCATCAGGGATCGGAAACAAGCAGCCCCCGTCAGCCGCGTTTCGGACCAGGAGCTGCTGCGTGAAGCCGCCCTCCGGACCCCCGTTTCCGATCATGTTGGCCGACGCGGTCGGATTGAGAACCACCCGCATTCCGACCGATAGCTGCGAAACCTCGGCACCCGTCGACTCGACGACGCCAGCCAATTCGTGCCCAATGGGCATGGGGCGCGTGAGACCGCCCATTCGAACGTATCGCACGTCGGTTCCGCAGACACCGCACGCCGCCACTCGCACCACCGCATCACGCGGACCGGGTTCGCGTGTGTCTGCGTCGTCGAGCTGAACCTTGCCTGGGCCGTGGATGTTGACCTGCTTCATCGTGCTTCCGTCTGAATGGGGAATCGTTCGTAGTAGAAATCAAAGCGCTCGCGAAGTTCGTCTGGATCGACTCCGAAGTCACCCGGTAGATCGTACAGGATGCGACCATGCTTCCCGCGAGGATTGTCGGTCATGTACTGATCGAGCGACACCCTCGCCTGATCGGTCATCTCGAGACCGGCCACCTCGTAGATGCGCTCCACCATTCCGATGTCATCTGCCATGAACTCCTGAAAGAGCACGTCAATGCTCTGCGCGGCGGGCAAGCGCTCCCGGTCCCGCACGCAAGCCCGCAAGAGCTGCTCGACTCGGTCGCTCCAGTAGGCCGCCACCGCGGATGGATCCACTTTGGTGCGCCGCATGCGGTCACCGTAGGTCAGCATGGTGATGGCCGACGCAACGACCGACACGGGGTCACGATGGGTGAGCGCCACCGTCGCGTCCGGAAACGTTTCGATGAGCGGACCGAGTTGCTCGAGGTGTTGCGGGGACTTGAGAATCCAGCGACTCGGGCCACGCATCCATTGCAGCGCCTTGAGCACGTTCTTCATGTAGGCGTAATGCGGACGCTGGTCGTGGGCGTGGTAGTAGTCACGCCATCGAGGCACCACCGCAAGCCACTCCGGGAGATAGGTCGAAAAATCCAGCGCGCCGACCTCGACCTCTTCGTGTACGTGGTCGGGGGTCAAGTCGTGCATGTTCTTCAGCAGCGGGGCTACCTGCCCGAGCATCTGGTACTCGCCCGCACACTTGACGTACCGCGGGTCCTGCTCCTTCGGTCCCTCCGGAACACTGGCATCAGGAACGGGCTCGAGGCTCTCCCAATAAGGCAACGAACGGAGCCGCGTGTCGGCCGCGATGAGATTCACTAGATGGGTCGTTCCCGACCGTGGTAGTCCAGCGATGATGATGGGCTTTCGGATTTCGACGTCCAAGATCTCGGGATGTCGCTTCAGCAGGTCGTGAAAGCGAAGCCGGTTCGACGCGTAGCGCACCATGTCGCCGAAGAATCGCACCTTGCCCATCGGGCCTAGGTCCGCATCCTCGTCCACCGCTTGGCACCACACCACGAGACGCTCCCGAAAATCATCGGGACCGAAGTCGGCAAGTCCCGTTCGCCCCCTCGCCTCGTCGAGCACGGCCTTCTCCGTGAACTCGACATTCACGCCAGCGAAGCCGTCGAGCACCATCTTCTGCACGGGTGTGAGAACCGGTGTCTCGAGATCCTCGATTCGGATGTCGTTCGGCCCATCGGTCACGGCTCGCCGCCCTTCGATTTCGTCGCATCGAGGGACGAGCGCAGGTCGGACAGTTGCTTGCGCAGCCACTGCGTCAGCCAGAAGTTCTCACTCTCCTGTTCGAGCTGGACATGCGCGTCGATCATGACCTCCAGCCCGGCGACGTTCTTCGGTTCGGCAGTGAGCGCCATCTCGGCCAAGTGAATCGCTTCGACCGGCTCGCCCGCGGACAACCTCTCTCGGGCGCGCCCGGCCACCGCATCGGCGCCGCCCGCCAGCGCCACCACGTCGCCATGCACACTCGTGGAGGGCACCGAGTAGAGTTCCGTCGTCGAACTGTGGTGGAACCAACCCGCATAGTTCTCCCAGATCGCACGGATGCTCCAGGAAACCTTGCCGTAGCCCTCCCCGACTTCGAGTTCCGGCGGAAGCGTGATCTCGCGCATCAGCGTGTGGATGTCCTTGCCATGATTCATTCCGCGCACTGTCTCATCGTGCACATGACGCACCGCATCGCGCAGGCGCGTCAGCTCCGCGCGTATCGTCTCTTTGCCCTCAATCGGACCATGGTGCCCTGGCAACAAGAGCTTCGGTTCGAGGTCGAGCACCCGCTCGAGAGACTCGATGAAGCGCGGCGCCTCGCGGTACCGATCCCCGCGCACTGTCACCAGATTCGGAAAATGGCCGAAGAGCGCGCTGAACAAGTTGCCGCAGAAGCATACCTCGTGGTCGGGCAACCAGATGATCATCGAGTCGGCCGTCTCGCCACCCGGTGTCGCCAGGAGCTCGATCCGGACTCCGCCTAGCTGGAGCTCGCACCTGTCGTCGAAGGTGATGTCCGGCGTCGGCCTGGATTGCGCAGGGAACGCACCTCCGACGTGCTCTTGGATGTAGGTCCAAGCGCGCGCGATGGCATCCGCGAAAGCGAACGCGCTTCGCGAGGCACGGAATGCCGCAATCCGGGCGTCGTCTGCTTGGTGCGTCTGGTTGTTCGCCTGAGCCACTACCTGCGTGTCTTCTCCACGGAACAGGTCGACGCCGCCCACGTGATCGACGTGACCTTGCGTCAGAAGAATGTAGCGAACAGGACTGGCATCCACCGCGTCGAAGTTGCGCTTGTGGATGGGCGCCTCGAAGCCCATGCCGGTGTTGATGACGACACGCCCTTCGGACGTCGTCATCATGTACGAGTTGGAAAGTCCCTCGGACAGATAGATGAACTCGTTGATCCTCTTCGCCTCCGGTTGGGAGGCCGGCTGGATGTCGAATCCGCTCGGACGAGAGCGATACAATGGTGTCGAGGTCATGGTCTTTGTCGGGGCGCGGAGGCGGACGCGGAGGATAGCCGTGCCCAAGCGGTCGTGCTAGAGTCGCCGTTCGCTCGGGGTGCCCAACATGGGCTGAGACGAACCCGTCGAACCTGATCCGGTTTGAACCGGCGTAGGGAAGCGAATCAACAGCTTCTTCCCTGCGGGAGAAGCATGATGACCGACTTCAAGATCCCTCTGCGAGGCGCGCACAATCCATCCAGCCAAGCGGCAGGCACGACTCCAGGGTCGTTCGCCAATGCCGCGGACATCGGCGGGCCTCGTTCTTTTTCGTCACCGGATACCCCGGGGATGCCCCAACCAAGCGACAAAACCGCTTGGGATTTCATGCCGGACGATTGGCGGTTCGAAGCCGGCCAATGGCAT
>CAYZDM010000051.1:0-10682 GCA_964476875.1 uncultured Sandaracinaceae bacterium
GGAATCATTGTGGCGCGGCGAAGCTAGCAGACCAGCCGCTTCGATGCGACCACGTCGCGGCAATGAGGGCCCGGCCGCAATTAACCCTTCCAAAAAGGGGACTGTCCCCTTTTTTATGTTTGGAAGTTCCAGGCTTTGCGGTGTTGGATTTGGGGGGTGGCGTAGTCGTCGACGTAGGCTCGGTGGGCTGGGTCGACGATGTATTGCTGTACATGTTCCGTGGAGTTGAACTGGACTGAGATGCAGATGTCCCAGTCGCCCTCGGCGGCTTCGTCGGCGGGGACCCCCACTGTCACGGCGACGACGTTGTCTAGCGCGGCAAGGTCGTCTCTGGTTCGTTTCGCGAACTCAGCGCGGGCGGCTTCGTTGCGGTACTCGTCTTTGAGTCGAAATAGTACGATTCGGTTGATCATCGCCTTACCCGATCCCCACTAGTTTACACGCGATGCCCGCCAAGTGCGGCACCGCGGCGCCAAACATCGCTGCCTCGGTGGAGCTGGCGTTACCGTCCAGACTGCGCTTGTACACACCTTGCGCGATAGCAGCGAGGCGGAAAAGTGAGAATGCCTTGTAGTAGTGCAGATCGGGTACGCCGTCTCGCCCGATCCATTCGCAATAGCGCGCGACGAATGCCGCTTCGGTTGGGATTCCCGACGTTTCGAAGTTCACGCCCGCCAAACCGCCGATCTTCGGCAACATCACATCGTACAGCATGCAGGTGTACGCCAGGTCTGACAGAGGGTGCCCGAGCGTCGAGAGCTCCCAGTCGATCACGGCAAGCGCGCGCGGTTCGGTCGGATGAAAGATCAGATTGTCTAGCCGGTAGTCGCCGTGAACGAGCGCCGTGTCCTCATCTTCGGGAATGTTGGCGGGTAACCATTCGATCAGGGTGTTCATCTGTTCGACGTCTGCTGTTCGCGACGCGAGGTACTGCTTGGTCCAACGCTTCACCTGGCGCGCGACGTAGGCATCGGGGCGTCCATAGTCGGACAAGCCCACTGCTTCGAGGTCCACGCTGTGAATCGCAGCCAGCACTCGAGCCAATTCGTCGTAGATCGCGCTGCGCTCCTCCGCTTCGAGCTCGGGCAACTGCACGTTCCAGAAGATCCGTCCCTGCACATACTCCATGACGAAAAATGGCGTGCCGATGACCGAATCGTCGTCGCACAGCGCGTGCATTGTGGCCGTGGGCACGTCCGTATCGGCCAGAGCGCGCATGACCCGATACTCGCGATCCACCGCATGCGCGGACTGCAAGAGCTTGCCTGGTGGCTTTTTTCGCAACGCGTACTGACGTTCTCGATCCGCAAGCCAGTACGTCGGATTCGATTGACCGCCTTTGAACTGACAGACCTGGAGGGAGCCCGTGTAGCCGACGACGTGCTCCGCCATCCAAGCGTCGAGACGGGCTTCGTCGAAACGGTGCGCTTCTCGAACGGGTCCGGCATTGGTCGGGGGCACGGGCGGCATAGGTCCTCGCTTTCGGGAGGTGGGTAGTTTATCACGCTGATCGTCTACCAGACCGCCTGCAAGCGCCCGGCTCGGACGATTCTCACGAAGTACCGCATTGAGCTAGCGTCACAAGGGAGCTAGGTTGCATCGCGTGAGGTGGGCCAAGTACCTGCGAACGAGTTTCCGCGGCCTTCTGATCGCCAGTGTATTCCTTTGCACGGCTCAGTTGGCCCTCGGACAGAAGCGGGAAAAAGGCGATGCCGACTCTGGCTATCGACCCGCCCCGAGCGCCAACGTGAAGGGCGACGTCCAAGCACTTCCGATCGACGCACCCCCTGGCAGCCAGGTCGTCGTCCTCGCGATCGACCGAACCGTCGAGCTCGGCCTCGCCGCGTTCGTGCGGCGAGCAATCGAGACCAACCCGGACGCCGTCGCGATTGTGATCGAGGTCAACACCCTCGGAGGGCGCGTCGACGCGGCGATTCAGATTCGTGACGCACTGCTCGAAGCCGAGCCCAGAACCGTCGCGTTCATCCACCCTCGCGCGATCAGTGCCGGCGCGTTGATCAGCCTAGCTTGCGACAACGTGATCATTTCGGAGGGAGCAACGATCGGCGCGGCCACCCCGATTCAAGCCGCGCCGGGCGGTGAGGCCGAGGCAGTCGGCGAAAAGATGGTTTCCTACATGCGCGCCGAGATGCGCACGACCGCCGAGGCGAATGGTCGGCGGGGGGACATTGCGGAAGCCATGGTCGACAACGAGGTCGTGATCAAAGGCATCGTCGACGCCGGCAAGCTGCTGACGCTCGACACCGACCAGGCGATCAAGCTAGGCATGGCCGATGCGAAGGCCGCAGACCTCGACGCGGTCATGAAGGTGCTCACGCTCGACAAGCCCGAGATCACCACAGCCGAGCTCAACTGGGGCGAGGAGATCGCACGCTGGCTTACCGAGCCGACGGTGAGCGGCCTACTGCTATCGGTCGGCATGCTCGGGCTCATGGTCGCGTTCTACACACGAAGCGTCGGCGGCTTCACGCTCGTGGGCTTCGCTGCGCTCGTCTTGTTTTTTGGCGGCCACGCGGTGGTGCATCTCGTCGGCTGGGAGGAGGCGTTGCTGTTTCTCTCAGGCGTCATCCTCGTCATCGTCGAAGTGTTTTTCGTCCCGGGTCTCGGTGTACCGGGCGTCCTCGGTTTGATCTTCGTCATCGCGGCGTTGGTCCTTGCACTCATCGGCATCCCCATCGATGTCTCATTCAAGACGGGCGTGCTGGCGGATGCGATGACCCGGGTCCTGCTCTCCCTTCTCGGCGCATTCGTGTTGGCCTTGGTGGTGATGCGCCTCTTGTCGCGAACGACGATGGGAAAAAGCTTCGTGCTCGAGGAGGCCGAGACGGGCTTCCTTTCTGCACCGACTGCCTCCGACCTCGTTGGACAATCTGGTGAGGCACTCACCGACTTGAGGCCTGCGGGGAAGATCATCATCGACGGCAAACGCCACGAGGCCACCAGCGAGCGCGAGTTCATCGCTCGCGGGGCGCGGGTTCGGGTGATCGGCAAAGACGGGCCCGCGCTCGTCGTGCGCCCAGTGGAGGAGACGTGACACCGGTCATCATTGTCGTGGTCCTCGTCATCGGGCTGATCCTGCTCTTCACTGAAGTGGCGGTGGTCCCCGGATTCGGTGTCGCTGGAGGCCTGGGGCTGATGGCCCTCGCCGCAGGTGCGATCGCCGCATGGACGGAACTCGGCCCGTTGTGGGGCGCCATCACCGGAGGCGCGTCGGTCGTGATCGCCGGCGTCATGCTCGTGTGGCTTCCGCGAACCCGCTTTGCACGAGCCGTGGTGCTCGAACACAGCCAGGCGGAAACGCTCTCCCAGCAAGATCGGACGTCCCTCGTGGGGCGTCGCGGAGTTACTGTCACACCACTTCGCCCAGTCGGGCGCGTTCGTTTCGGTTCGGACGAGGTCGATGTGATGACCGAAGGTGAATACGTCGATAGCAATCAGGAAGTCGAAGTCATGAGCGCGGAAGGACCGCGCGTCGTCGTTCGCATCCCTGATGCGACCTAAGAAAGAAGTCCCATGCAAGTTGCACCACTCGTCCTAATTTTTCTCCTCATCATCGTCCTCTTCGTTCTGTTCGTTTGGCTGATCCCCGTACGACTCTGGATCGCGGCTTGGTCGAGCGGCGCGCGCGTTGGCTTCGGAGAACTCATCGGCATGCGCCTCCGGCGGGTGTCCCCGGGCGCGGTCGTCAACCCGCGAATCACAGCAGCGAAAGCGGGCCTGGATCTTCCTACCGAGACGCTCGAGTCTCACTACCTCGCCGGAGGCAATGTCGAACGGGTGATCAACGCGCTGATTAGTGCGGACAAAGCAGGTATCACCCTCGGTTTCCAACAGGCCGCGGCGATCGACCTGGCCGGGCGTGACGTCCTCGAGGCCGTGCAAACCAGCGTCAATCCGCGCGTCATCACGACGCCGAAGATCACTGCGGTCGCCAAGGACGGCATTCAACTCCTCGTCGTCACCCGCATCACGGTCCGATCGAACATCGATCGACTCGTCGGCGGCGCCACCGAGGAAACCGTCGTCGCGCGTGTCGGTGAGGGTATTGTCTCCACGATTGGGTCTTCGGCGAACTACGCTGAGGTGCTCGAGAATCCCGACACCATCTCCAAGAACGTGCTCTCACGCGGCCTTGATAGCGGCACGGCGTTCAACATCCTCTCAATCGATATCGCGGACGTCGACGTCGGTACCAACATCGGCGCCAAGCTGATGACCGAGCAGGCTGAAGCCGACAAGCAGGTCGCACAGGCTCGTGCTGAAGGAAGACGCGCACTCGCAGTCGCCAACGAGCAGGAAATGCGCGCCAAAGTCGAGGATATGCGCGCCGGGCTCGTCGAGGCAGAGGCCAAGATTCCCGAGGCACTGGCAGAGGCGCTCCGAGCGGGCAACCTCGGCGTGATGGACTACTACAACCTCCGCAACGTCGCGGCCGACACTGATATGCGCGACTCGATAAGCAAGGCCACCGACGGAACGGACGATGACGAGCAACTCTAAACGTTCTGCGCTGGGCGGCGTGCTGACTGAGCCACGAACATTCGTCGCGCGGCTCATCCTCGCTGAGCTGATTACCAACCGCGGCCAGGGACCACTGCGGCGCCCGGTGCTCGTCTACACGAAGCGAAAGCGCTGACATCCGATGAGGGAGCTGCTCACAGAACATCTTGGTGAGATCGCGCTCCTGATCTACATCCTCTATCCCTTTTTCAAGCGATGGCGCGACCGTCAGAAGAAGAAACAGGAGCAACGCGACCGCTCTACGGAAGCGACGGCGGAAGCGCCAGCACGGAAACAATCTCCAAAATCGCCCCGGGTTCCGAAGGCGGCGCGAGGGCAGCGACCGAGAACGAAACAGGTTCCTTCTGTCGCCTCCCGACCGACCCAGGACGACTTCGCGGCGGCAGCTCGCGTACAGGTCGATCGCTTGAAGCGAGAGGCAACCAACTTGCTCACAACTGCCGATCGCGATCCGCGGTTGGCACGTCTCGCTCCAGCGCTGCGTGAGGATCTGCTAGGCCGTCTCGACCTGATCGATCGTTCGCTACAGAGCAGTCCGACGCTTTCGACGATCGTGCAGGACACGGCGGTACTACGAGGGCTCGACGCACTCCTTGGGTACCTCCGGACGATGTCGCAGCAACGCATGCGCGGGTCCTCGTCCTTCGTCGGGGATGCCGACGCCATGGCAGACGCCTGCTACGCGCCGCTAATCGACTTTGCGCGCGCGCAGGGGCTCGATTTGAAGACCAGCCAACCGGTGGTGGTGGTAGGCGACTGGGATCTGTCAATCGTGCCTAACTTCGCTTCCACGCGCGTGGCTCCGCTGCGCGTGCCGGTCGGATTCGAGCACAGCCTTTGGCGCTGGCCAGCGATTGCCCACGAGGTGGCTCACGACTTCTACTACAGTGTGGAGCCGCTCGATCGGGCGTTGCATGCGCGACTCGGGCTCCCGCACGAGGTGGCGATGCCGACGTCATCGGAGGAACTCGACGGAGCCTGGCTTCGTCAGCTCTTTGGTGCCTGGCTCCCCGAGGTCTTCGCGGATGTCGTGGGCACCGTCTCGATGGGACCCGCATACGTGGAGACGATGCGACGAGCATTCCGAAATCCGAGTTCGGCCCAGCGTACCGCCGCGATTCTGCAGAACAACTCGCTCATGGACGACCACCCGCCGGCGCGGCTGCGACTCTACATGGCGACACGGGTCTTGCATCATCTGGGTCGCCACGAGGAAGCGAACAGTCTGTGGGAGCAGTGGGAATCGGATCACACCGACGTCCGTTTCTACTACCTGCCGCTAGGAGGACGGTGGGTCGGACTGTCCGACGAGTCGCTCCACGCGACCGCGGACTCGATCATCGACACACTCGTACAGGGTCCTTGGCCTGAACTCGAGGGCTTCCACCTCCGCGACATCCCCGGCCTCGCCTACCTCCACGCGGAGCACGCCGAAGTGGAACGTCTCGGCCGTCAACTGGCACGGGGCGAAACGGTCGACGCCGACGTGCGCTGGATCATCGCGGCAGCCGTACTCGCGGCCGCAGAACAACCAACGCTGCACGACGCCATCTTGGTGACAGCGAGGCGCTCCATCACCGGAATCGGAGAGAAGCACACAGAGCCGTCCCCACCCAGACGACGCGCGCCAGAATCGATCGCCAACACCCTCGTCGGCTCCCTCCGACGACCCCACGCAATCCAAGAAGCCATCATCCTAGGGGCCGCCTTCACCCCCTACCGAAAAGGGGGACAGTCCCCTTTTCCGAGGGGTTAACTGGTCGACCGAGAGAATTAGCCATTTGAAAACGGGGGCTGTCCCCCTTTTCTGTGGGGGGTGCTAGATCGGGGGTTGATGTCCCTTGGCGGTTTTCACCCTGCGGTGGCCACGTGGTTCGAGCGAACGTTCGGCGAGCCAACGCCCCCGCAAGTCGAAGGGTGGCCGGCGATTCGCGAGGGGAAGCACACGCTCATCGCGTCGCCTACCGGGTCGGGCAAGACGCTCGCTGCGTTCCTTTGCGCGATCGATGAGCTGGTGCAGCGCGGTCTCGAGGAAGGTTTGGAGGACCGCGTCAGCGTTCTCTACATCTCGCCACTCAAAGCGCTCAGTAACGACATCGACAAGAACCTGCAGGCTCCGCTCGAAGGGATCCGGGCCACGCTCAAAGAACTCGGCTACGACGACGTCGCCATCCGAACAGCCGTACGCACGGGCGACACTCCGTCGTACTTGCGAACCAAAATGGTGAAGAAGCCGCCGCACATCTTAGTCACCACACCGGAGTCTCTCTACATACTGCTGACCAGCGAGGGTGGCCGCCGGATGCTCTCCAGCGTCCGCACGGTCATCGTCGACGAGATCCACGCGGTGGTAACCAACAAACGCGGCGCTCACCTCGCGCTGTCGCTGGAGCGGCTCCAGGCCCTCGTTGGCCGCGACATCACGCGAATCGGGCTTTCCGCCACACAGAATCCCGTCGAACGCGTGGCGCACTTCTTGGTTGGCGCCCGCGGCGAGGAGTCAGACACGGATGCCCCGCCCGACTGCACTATCATCGACGTGGGCCACCAGCGTGAAATGGACGTCGCCGTCGAAATCCCGGGCTCACCCCTCGAAACGGTGATGTCCCTCGAAGTCTGGGAAGAGATCTACGCAAAGCTTGCCGCACTGATCGCAGAACACCGCACCACCCTAATCTTCGTCAATACCCGGAGGTTGGCCGAACGCATCACGCGGCACCTGAGCGACATCCTTGGCGAGGACGAAGTCACCTCGCATCACGGTAGCCTTGCGCGAAAGCACCGCCTCGAAGCCGAAAGGCGCTTGAAGTCGGGCGAACTACGGGCCGTCGTCGCCACCGCATCGCTCGAGCTAGGCATCGACGTCGGAGAGGTCGATCTGGTGTGCCAACTCGGCTCCCCCCACTCGGTCGCTACGTTCCTTCAGCGCGTGGGCCGTTCGGGTCACTGGCATGGGGGCACACCAAAAGGCCGACTGTTTCCATTGAGTCGCGACGACCTCGTCGAATGCGCCGCACTGATGCGCTGCGTCTCTCGCCGCGAGCTCGATCAAATCGAGATTCCCGAAGGGCCACTGGACATCCTGGCCCAACAGCTCGTGGCATCCAGCGCGGCCACTGAAGAGTGGAGCGACGACGATCTTCTCTCGCTGGTCCGGCGAGCATGGCCGTACCGGAAGCTCAGCGAAGACTCATTCGGGCAAGTGGTGAACGTGCTGTCGGACGGGTTCGCGACGAGCCGCGGTCGCCGGGGCGCGCTTCTCCACCACGACGAGGTCAACCGTCAGATTCGACCGCGGCGAAGTGCCCGCCTGACCGCGATCACCAATGGCGGCGCGATCCCTGACAACTTCGACTACGAGGTCCGACTCGAACCCGAGGGCCTGCGCGTTGGCTCACTGAACGAGGACTTCGCCATTGAGAGCATGGCGGGGGACATTTTCCAGCTAGGCAACGTCTCGTACCAGATTCTACGGGTCGAACCCGGCGTTGTGCGCGTCGCGGATGCTCACGGGAAGCCCCCTAGCCTCCCGTTCTGGTTCGGGGAGGCGCCGTCTCGCGCAGACGTCCTTTCCGCCTCGGTCAACGCCATTCGCGAAGGCATCGAACAGCGGCATCGAGATCTCGACGCCACCATCGCCTGGCTCCAAGCCGAAACGGCGATCGGCGAGCCAGCGGCGCGGCAGGTAGCAGAGTACTTGATTGCGGCGCGCGTCGCCCTAGGTGCAATGCCGACGCGAGAGACGGTGGTGCTGGAACGGTTCTTCGACGAAACCGGCGCAATGCATCTCGTGGTCCACGCGCCGTTTGGGAGCCGCGTCAACCGCGCGTGGGGCCTGTCGCTTCGCAAGCGCTTCTGTCGAAGCTTCAACGTGGAGCTTCAGGCCGCTGCGACCGAAGACGCGATCGTCTTGTCACTCGGGCCAACCCATAGCTTCCCTCTCGAAGACGTGTTCCGGTTCCTGCGCGCTGAGAACGTTCGCGATGTCTTGGTACAAGCCCTGCTGGACGCACCGATGTTTCAAACCCGATGGCGTTGGAACGCGACGCGCGCGCTCGCCATCGTCCGTTTTCGAGGTGGCAAGAAGGTCCCTCCGCCGTTTCAGCGCATGCAGGCCGACGACCTCCTCGGCCTATGCTTTCCAGATCAGGTCGCGTGTCTCGAGAACGTCGCCGGCGACCGCGAGATCCCGGACCACCCACTCGTGCGCCAAACCATCGAGGATTGCCTCCATGAGGCGATGGACATCAACGGAATCGAAACGCTGCTTCATCGCTTGCAGGCCGGCGACTTGAAGCTGTTGGCGCGGGACCTCACCGAACCATCGCCGCTCTCCCAAGAGATCCTCAACTCGAAGCCCTACACCTTCCTCGACGATGCTCCGCTGGAGGAGCGCCGGACTCAGGCGGTCATGTCTCGGAGGTGGCTCGACCCCTCTCAGGCGTCCGACTTGGGCGCGCTGGATATGGCGGCCATCGAGCGAGTACGGAGCGAAGCCCGCCCAGAGCCTCGCGACGCCGAAGAGATGCACGATGCACTCCTGCTCCACAACTGTCTGACCGATGAGGAAGCCGGGCGTTGCGAGTGGCATCCCTGGTTGTCGGAACTCGCTTCGGCGGGGCGCGCGACCCGCTTCGCGACAGCACGCGGTGTCCTCTGGACCGCCGCCGAGCGTCTTCCGCTTCTCGAAGCCTCATGGCCGAGCGGGCGCGCGGAAACGAGCATCGAAGTCCCGGAACGACATCGAGACCAGGCCTGGACTCCGGAGGATGCCTCGCGTGAACTCGTTCGCGGACGGCTGCAGGCCTCAGGGCCCGCAACGGCGACGCAGCTCGGCGAGACGCTTGGTTTGGACCGGGGCCTGGTCGACGTCGCGTTGGCCGCACTCGAGGGCGAAGGCTTCGTCCTTCGCGGCACCTTCACGCCCAACTCAGTCGATGTCGAATGGTGCGAGCGAGGCCTGCTTGCACGAATTCACCGCTACACCCTCAACCGTTTGCGCAAAGAGATCGAAGCGGTCACCGCGGCGGATTACCTCCGATTTCTGTTGAGCTGGCAACACGCCGCGCCGGACGCGCGTATGGAGGGGCCTGAGGGCCTGGCCGCGATCCTGGAGCAACTCGAGGGCATGGAGGCCGGGGCTGCGGCGTGGGAAGCCGACGTCCTCCCAGTTCGCATGGAAGGATACGACCCAAGCTGGCTCGATCAGTTGTGCGTCTCGGGCCGTGTCTCATGGAGTCGACGGACACCGCCCGCCGGACGAGCGTCGAGCCCTATTCGTACGAGTCCAATCGCCTTCTCTCGCCGCGAGCATGTCCGTACTTGGCGTTTCGGTACGGTATCGGCAGACCTCGCTTCGAGCGACGCAGCCCGGACACTGGACATGCTTCGAACGTCGGGCGCTTGCTTCTTCGACGATGTGGTTCGGGAGACCGGGCTTCTTCCAACGCAAACCCAGGAAGCCCTCGGCGAACTCGTATCCCTCGGCCTCGTCACGGCGGACGGCTTCACCGGGCTTCGAGCGTTGCTCGCACCGGATCAGAAACGTCAGCGCCGGGGGCGTCGGGCGGTTGCCGCATACAGCATGGAGGCCGCCGGACGCTGGACGATTCTGCCGCAGGCGACGGAGGAGCACGACGTCGAGGGCGTTGCATGGGCGCTACTCCGCCGGTGGGGCGTGGTCTTCAGGCGCGTCATCGACCGCGAGGGTGACCTGCCGCCGTGGTACTCCCTGCTCCGTGTCTACCGACGACTCGAGGCACAAGGGCTGATCCGCGGTGGTCGCTTCGTCGGCGGGTTCGCGGGCGAGCAATACGCGTTGCCGGAGGCCGTGACCGCACTTCGCAAGGCCCGTCGCCGACCCAAGACAGGCGAACTCGTCTCGATCAGCGCGGCGGATCCCCTCAACTTGGTCGGTATTCTAACGCCAGGTCACCGGATCCCGGCGACGCCAAAGAACCGCATCCTCTTCCGTGACGGCGTTCCGATCGCGTTTCAAGAAGGAAGCGAAACACACTTTGTCGAGGAGCCGTCCGACGAGCGCTGGGCGCTGACACAGGCGCTCCGACGCCAGCCGATGCCGAGATCGGTGCAAGCGTACCTGGGCAGCAGGGCCTAGGCCTTGGCCCGAACCCGCTGCC
>CAYZDM010000052.1:0-10485 GCA_964476875.1 uncultured Sandaracinaceae bacterium
CCCGATCGCGAGCACGCCCGTCGCGACCCGTTCTCCGGTGATTCAGTTGCCATCTCCCGGCGGCCGAGCGTGCGTCGGGCACCGTTCTCCGGTGATTCAGTTGCGACCTCAGTCCGAGCCGCGTCGCGCTAGGTCGCGGAGTCGCGCGAGGGTGACGAGTGCGTCGACTGGGGTCATCCGTTCGACGTCCAGGGCTTGCAGTGTGGCTTCGACTTCGGACTGTTCCCGCGCGGCGGGCTCAAACAAGGGCATCTGCGGTGCGGGTTCCGACTCGGCGCGCGTTTCGAGCTCCTTCAACTTGGTCTTTGCCCTCGCGAGGACGACGGGAGGTACGCCCGCGAGCCTAGCAACCGCCAGGCCATAACTCCGGTTCGAGCCGCCGGGCACGAGCTGGTGCAGAAGAACCATGCTGTCATCATGCTCTTTTGCTGCGACATTGTAGTTCGCGGCGTTGGGTAGGCGATCGGCCAGCTCGCAAAGCTCATGGTAGTGCGTTGCGAAGATCGCTCGACAGCGCGTGGCATCGTGGAGGTGCTCCGCGACGGCCCAGGCGATCGCGAGGCCGTCGTAGGTGCTCGTTCCACGGCCGATCTCATCGAGGATCACGAAGGAGCGCTCCGTCGCGCCGCGCAAGATCGCCGAGGCCTCCATCATCTCGACCATGAAGGTGCTCTGCCCGCGGGCGAGGTGGTCGCTGGCCCCGACCCGGGTGTAGACGCGATCTACCACGCCGATCCGAGCGCTTCGGGCGGCCACGAAGCCACCAGCTTGGGCCATGATCACCGCCAGTGCCGCTTGCCGCATCGCGGTGGACTTGCCCGACATGTTGGGCCCCGTCAGCAACATGAAGCGGGTGCCCTCGGGGTCGAGCTCGATGGTGTTGGGAACGAAGCCGTCCTTCGCCGCGTAGCATTCGACCGTCGGGTGACGGCTGTCTTCGAGGAACAGCTCACAGCTGCTGTCGACCGTCGGGCGGACATAGCCGCGACAGTGGGCAACCTCGGCGAGTGCGGCGCTCGTGTCGATGGATGCGATGATGCGCGCGAGTTGGTGAAGCCGCGGCGCTTCGTCGCCGATCGCTTTTCGGAGGTCGAGGAACGCCGCTGATTCGAGTGCGCGCGCCCGTTCATCCGCGTGCAGGATACGATCTTGAAGCTCGGCCAGCTCCGCTGTGATGAAGCGCTCTCCGTTGGCGATAGTCTGTTTGCGCACGTAGTCGTCGGGGACCGCGTCCAGCTTGGATTTCGTGATCTCGATGTAGTAGCCAAACACCCGCGTGAACTTGATCTTGAGCGAGCCGATGCCGGTGCGTTTGCGTTCGCGCCGTTCGAGGTCGAGCACGATGTCTTTTGCAGTAGTGGATAGCTTGCGGAGCGCGTCTAGATCATCGAGGTGGCCGTCGGCAAAGATGCCGCCCTGCCTGTCTATGGCGGGGGGCTCGTCGACGAGCGCGGCGCGGAGCAGTGCAAGCACATCCGGGCACAGGTCCGCGTCCCTCAACGCGGCCATTGCATCGTCGAGCTCCGTCCCCGGCCTGCTGCTGAGCTGGGCATGCAGCGCCGCCGCGCACGATAGGCTGTTGCGAATGACCCCTAGATCACGCGGCGTCGCGAGGCCGACGGCCGCCCGCACGGCCAAACGCTCGAGGTCGCCGATTTCGCTGAGGCGCGCTCTAGCCTGATCGCGGTTGCGGGGATCCAGCACGAAGAGTTCGACAGCGTCGTGCCGTCGTCGGATGCGCTCGATATCGGTGAGCGGTTCGAGGAGTTGTGAGCGGAGGGCACGCGCGCCCATAGGAGTCCTGGTCTCGTCCAGAAGATCGAGGAGAGAACCCTTTCGCTCTCCGTCCAGCGTGCGAACCAACTCGAGGTTGCGGACTGCGGCGTCGTCCAAGACGAGTCGGTCGCCTGCAGTGTAGAGGATGGCTTCGTGAATCTGCGAGGCGGCCTGATGGGCCCGCGCATAGTCGAGGACGAGTGTCGCGGCGCGGCCTGCCGGCGCCTGGCCTTGAAGATCGGCGGCCTGTTCCGCAGAGAGGGTCTCAGTCAGCCTTTCGGTTCCGTCGGCGAGGTCTACGAGGCGGACGGCAGCGTTGGGTAGGCTCTGTCTGCACAGCGATTCGAGATCCGCCGCACCTGACTCGATCAGCACCTCCGAAGGATCAAGCCGGACGAGCTCACCAACCCATTGAGGTCCTAGTTCGACGACGCACGCTCTGAGTGTGCCGGTCGATAGTTCGAGTGCGGCAACCCCTCCATCATGGGTGGCCGCGACGAGAAAATTCTCTGCCCTCGCGTCGAGCGCATCCGGTTCGAGGCATAGCCCCGGTGTGACGACTCGTACCACCTCGCGTGGAACGACGCCCCGGACGCCAGAGGGCTCTCCGACCTGCTCACAGATCGCGACCTTCTCTCCGTGTCGGAGCAAGGCGGCAAGGTATCGGGCTGCCGCGTGGTGGGGCACCCCTGCCATCGGGATCTTGCTGCCGTCGGGATCGGTGCCGCGGGACGTCAGCGCGATGCCGAGGATGTCGGCCGCCCGGACCGCGTCCTCGTAGAACATCTCGTAGAAATCGCCGAGTCGAAAAAAGATGATGGCGTCGCGGTGTTGTCCCTTTGCGCGAAGGAACTGCCGCATGACCGGGGTATGGTCTTTCTTTCGAGCCGTGCCCCGTACACCCATTAAAAAGGTCTAATCAAAAGTCTGGACGATGGAAAGCGGAGAAAAGATGATGCGTCGAACGCCCGCCTCGAGGTCCACGAAGAACAACGAGTCCTGTAGCTCGGAATACAGCATCGAGGCGGGCAGCGACCGGAAGGAAGTACTGGTGTCGAGGATCTCGATGCCGAACTGATTGAGTATGCCGAAATTGAGCAGAACGACCGTGGAGTCGGTGACCGAGGTGCCCTCAGGGAACAGCCCAATCTGGAAGCTCGTGGTGGGGTTGATGAACTGGGTGCCCTCGAATGCGCGACCCGTGAGGTAGGTGTCCACGTCGGCGGGATTCAACGGCCGCCCATTGGGTTCGTCCCCATCGTTCAGGATGCACTCGCCCGTCAGCGGGTCTGGGATGACGTTGTGGATGAAGTCAGATGTCGTGCCGGTCACGGTGTAGACGTCCCGGGTGTGGATCTGGTACTCCGTAAACTGATTGAAACAGAATCGAACGTCGTTGAGCGTGTACCGGCCAGGGTTCGGGGATCGTCCGACCTTGAGCTGATCGTTGTACGCCTCGACGATCGGAAACCAAACCGGGAAGTCGTCGATGTCCTCTCGGAGGTCCCCGAACTCCTCGCAACGAGGGCTATTCCGCGTGCTGGGCGGCAACTCGCCGACGATCAACACCCGGTCGCCTTCGTACGACGCCAAGTGGTCGATACTCAGAGGGCTGCTGGTCGCCGCGCCCATCTGGTCGCCCAGGACTCCAACTCGGCAGAAAGGGACGTCTCCGCCGCGGAACCAAGTGCCCGGCTCCATGTCCGGCGCGTCGGGATATTCACCTATCGGGAAGGACTCGTCCGCGAACAGGCCAAGGCCGCCTTCCGACTGCGGAATCAACCCCTCCCAGCGGGCGTCCCAACGCTGGGTGAAGGTGCTCCATACCTGTGACGAGGAGCAGATCAGGGCGTCGCTGGTGCTGCCCGACGTGTTCGCCCCGAAGACGTTGAACATCGACGCTGGGCAACTGATGAACTCGAGGCCGGGTCCATCCGAGTTCAACGGGGTGCCGTTCGTTTCGTCGAGTTTGCCGGGTGCGGCATTGAACTGAAGCGAGGGCGTGCCGTCGATCTCGATGAACGTGGATGGAGTGAACCCGAACCGTCGGCGGTGCCGTCGGATGCTGGCGAACTGGTCAGGTCCGGTCTCGGCCAGGGTGCAGGCGATGTTCCCCTGTCCGCCACGGCAAGGCGCGTTGAGGTCGTAGATGTCGAGATGGTAGAGCGTCCCGTTCGAAAGGCTCACCGCGAGGAACACTCCGCGCATGTTTCGGGAGTTCTGTGCAAGCGCGAACGCGTCGCTGTCGTTCGAGGTGCAAATCTCCTCTTGTGGCACGGTCGCGGCCCCGGTGTTGGGGTCCTCGTTCAGATTGTAGAAGGGTGTGACGACTTCGATCGAACGCACGTTGGAGAATGCGGAGCGAACGCGATTGCGGGACTCGACATTCTCCTCGTTCGCGCGGGTTGAGATCCCGGCGACCATGGGCAGGACGGCCCGAAACGTCGCGGAGCCCGGCGTGTAGTCGACCGCTAGGACGCTGCTGTCGGTTGCGCTCACCGCGTAGAGGTACCGCTCCGTGGCCGCGACGTCATCCGGATCCGAGCTCGCCGGCACGAATGGGGTCACCGCGACATCGTTGGTCGGGGTACCGACTACGATTGGGTCGAGAGCTGTGGCGCCGCTGGTGAACAAGCTAAATCGATGAATGACCGGCTGGTTCGCGTCGGCGACCAGCAGGACGTCATCTGCGCGGTCTGTTTGGAGGCCGTAGTCGATCGCTAGGGTCACCGGACGCGGCCCCGGGGTCGGCCCGTCGGTGCATTCGGTTTGAGTCGTCTCGACCTCCTTGATGAATCGTCCGGCGCGATCCTCGAAGTCTTGAGGACAAATGCGATTGTAGTCATCCGACCTCGAGGCCGGCGACGGAACCTGGGCCGTCGCGCAGTCGTACGTACCCAGGTCGATGAACGACGGAGTGCCCAGCGACCCATGGATCATTCGGGTTGGTTGCTCCGGATCCGGCTTCAGTACGACCGGTATCACCGCGACCTTCCCAAGCTCGGGGAGTGCTGCATACAAGTTGCGATAGATGATGGTGCCGTTGGCGGAGATGATGCGACCCTCGGAGTCTGTCGTCTCCGAGAAGAGCTCGGCCCATTCGTGGAGCGCGAGGTCGGAAGGGCCGGCGGCGAAACGGACCTGTTGCGATTCGTCCGTCGAAGCCCCGGTGACAATCTCCTCCGTTGGGATCGCCTGGACGCTCTTCGGGCTGAAGCTGCTGACGTACGTGTAGCTGGGCTCAAAAGGAGAGAGCTGAATGCCGGTCGGTTGCTCGCCCACTCGGAGCGCGGTGACACCCGGGATAGTTCGATTGGTGTCCAGGATCGCCGACGTGGTGAAGCTGATGACAGCGACCTCGCCGGTTTGGATTTGGGTCACCGCGGTCAAGAACTGTGCAGTGACTTCCGGCGCGAAGTTGGTTCCCTGCTGACAGAGGTACTCGGGGAAGAGTTGTTTGAGCTGGTAGAAATTGCCCGTGATGAGGTCGAGGTCGGCACATATGAACTGCATCTTGTCGGAGCGATCCAACGAGGACAGGACGACGTTGTTCGCGTTGCTATTGCACGACACCAGGGCGAGCGCGCCCAGCAACATGAGTGCGAGGCGCTTCATCGCGGCAGCTCCGAGACGGGTTGCGGCAGGCCGACCAGCCCGATGAGCTGTGGAGAGCATTCTTCCGGACCGTCCGCGCCGCCGCCGAGGCACGCCACTAGTGGCCGCAAGTCGGCGACGCGGAGGACCGATGTGCTGAAATCAGCGGTGTACATCAGCAGTCTGGGGCCATCGATGACGAACTCGAACGCGCCACTGATATTGGTCAAGATCGTGATTCCTTGGAAGTTGTCGAGGTCGATTACCTGCACGCTTCGCGCGAGGAAGCAGCTCACAAATGCGAGGAGCGTGGTGCCTTCCCCGACTGGCACCTCTTCGACCTGGATCCGCGACGGATCTCGGCATGTGGCGATCTGTCCCACCATGTTTAGGTCTCCGCCGGCCACATCGCTCCGCGCGACAATCAAGGCTTCCGGCGAGCGGGCGACGATATAAGCGAGGTTACGGTCTGGCCGTGGGTCGAAGCGGATGTCGCGGTTGCTGCGGCCGGTATCGAGGCCCGACACGCGAAGTGGTCCCGCGTCGAACAAGTAGCTTTGCGTGGGGTCTCCGTCGATCCCTATGCCAAGTCGTATGATCGCGGCGACCTCTGCGCTCGGGATCCAGGCTCGCTTGGCGCCGGGTTCGTATGCAATGGTGACCTGCTCTGGAGCGAGCCCGTCGACGGTTGCGGCCAGTCGAGGGCGCTTCTGTGGCTCGGGCCCACCTGGGACGAGCTGGTCGAAGAGAAGACTCGCCTTGCCCTCGCGATGAGCGATCAGGATGTAGTCGCCTCTGAAATCCGGATTGTCCGGGTCGTTGGGCGGCGCGAAGTCACTCGCTAGATCGCCCACGAAAATGTCGACCGGATCCGGTGGCAAGGTGATGGGGAAGTCCGGGTTGACCAGCTCCGCGCTGCCCGAGCGATATGGGCCGGTGCAGGTATGACGGGTTCCGAAGGGGCCGCCGCAACTCAGCTGGCCCTCCTCGTTGACGTCGATGAAGGTGAGATTGGCGTCGCTTCGTACGGGGACGTAGATGCGCCGCCCGTCGGTCGACAACCCGAGCCCATCGGAGAATGACCCGATCTCGACTTCGCCTGGGATCAGCCCGTCTACCGGAATTAGTCTCAGCGCAGCCCCCGGATCCGTGACCTGCAAGTCGGACGGAATCACAGAGCAGCGGTCAAACGCCACGGGGACACAGTCGTCCGGTGCGGGGTTTGGCGGGGTGCCGCCCAATGGTGGCGGTTCGCATACGCATTCAGGACCGTTGGTATCGCCTGCAAAGCCACGCTCGAGGCAGGCCTGTCGGACGCCCTGCGGGACAGGCACGCACGTGACGTCAGTGGCGGGGTCGCATACGCACGTCGCTCCGGTGGGGTCGGTGCAGTCGGGCGTGATCCAGAGGCTGATGCAGCCCGTGTTGATCGCCTCGACCACCTTGTCGAGGTCGTAGGATTGGACGTTGCCGGAGTTGTATTGAAGGCCGAAATTCGAGCTGGTGACGTACACGTAGCTCGGCGCGCCCCCCGCGTTCTCGTCTAGGGAGAGTTCGATCGCGATGGGGAACGACATCAGCCCGGCGGGCAGCGGTTCTCCATCTCGATTGACGCAGCCGGTCGAGACAGTCCCGGAGATAAGCAAGAACCCCAGAGCGAAGCTGATCGCAGCGCCCTGCGGGCCAAATCGAGACCCCATGGAGCGCCACCGTAGCCGTTCACCCTACGGGGGGCAACTGGCAGCGGAGCGCACTATTTCCAAGGATCGAGGATGACCTGGTCGTGCTGCGGCGTAGGCTTTGCGCGGTGTCGCGAATGACGCTTTGGCGGCTTCCTGCGCGGGGCTTTGGCGTCGACCTCCGGAACGTCGGCGGTGACGATCGCGGGGGTCTCGTCGGCGGACGCGTCGGGGGCCTCTTCGGTTGGAGTTGGGTCCAAAGGCTCGCTCGGCGCCGCGAGGTTCTCGTTGTGGAGCGCCGCTTCGGTCTTGTTGTTCGTGGCCCGGTGCGTGAATGCGTCGATCGCGAGCGTTCCGACCAGGAGCAGGACGGCGAGGCTGAGCCCTCCGATGTAGAGGGGGGAGACGGTTCGTCGCTCGGGAGGGGGTGGCCGGGTTGGCGTCAACGTCACTGTGTCGGGGCCGACCGGTGCTTTCCCCGTATCGATGCGCTGCAGGTCTTCGGCGATCTCGTGCATCGTTTGGTATCGCTGCTCGGGCTTCTTTTCGAGACATCGCATGATCAGCATCTCGAGCTGCTCGGAGACCCGAGGTACCCGGACCTTCGGTGGTATCGGGTCCTCGTACATTTGCTTGGTGAGGATGCCCATCATGGTGTCGGCGTCGTGCGGTACGTGACCGGTCACCATCTCGTAGAGCAATACGCCCAGTGCGTAGATGTCCGTTCGATGATCAACGCCCTCGCCTTCGCATTGTTCGGGCGACATGTAGTGTGGCGTCCCAAGCACCTCGCCGTCGCGGGTGAGTCGCTTGGGCCCGTTGGCCACCTTGGCGATGCCAAAGTCGAGGACTTTCACGAAGTCGTCGATGTCGTTGCGCCTGGTGAGAAACACGTTCTCGGGCTTGAGGTCACGGTGCACGATGCCTGCATTATGGGCGGCACCCAGCGCTCGGCAGAGCTGCATGGCGATGTGGATCGCGCGGTCCTCGGGCATTCGCCGGGCGACGTCCATCGCGTCGATGAGATCGAGGCCTTCGAGGCACTCCATCACAAAGTACGTCGAGCCATCCTCCAACTCTCCAAAGTCGTTGATGTCGATGATGTGCTGGTTGCCGATCCCGGACGCGCTCTCGGCCTCCCGTCGGAACCGAGCCAACACCTCCGGGTCCTTGGTGTTCTCGCGGCGAAGCACCTTGATCGCGAGCGGCTTGTTGAGCCGGGTGTGGATCACCCGGTACACCAGCCCCATGCCGCCTTCGCCCAGCAGAGCCTCGACACGGTATCGCTGATCGATCGTGCACCCGATCAATCCCTCGGGTGCTTTGGACACACCCGAGCGGCGCTCGCTCACCATTGGGTCCTCAAACCCTTTCGCCCTATCAACCATACAGCTGTACCGCAATCTTCCAGGAATCTACATTCCAACACGCCAAGCCCCCCCCAGCAACCACAATCCCCCCGAAAAAAAGGGGACAGTCCGCTTTTTGCAGGGGTTAAGAACTCGCGGGAGGTGGGCCGTGCCTTAATCCCTAGGAAAAGGGGACTGTCCCCTTTTATCGGAGGCGGGCTTGGGCGGCGGCTAGGCGGGCGCCGAGGAGTTGTTGGAGGGGGGCGGAGATGAAGTCTAGGCCGAGGCGTTCGCAGGTTTCGATGGAGGCGGGGCTGCCGCCTTGGTCTCCGCATAGGCCTGCGACGAGTTCGGGGCGTACCGCTCGGGCCCGTTCGAGGGCGATGCCGATTAGCTCAGCGACGCGACCGTCGAGGTGGGTGAATGGATCTCGACCCACCAGCCGGAGGTCGTTGAGGTAGGTCGGCAAGAACCGCTTCGCGTCGTCTCGGCTGATCCCGAGGGTGGTTTGCGTCAGGTCGTTGCCGCCAAACGAAAAGAACTCTGCGTACTCCGCGAGTTCGCCGGCCGCTAGGCACGCCCGGGGAAGCTCTATCATCACTCCGACCCTGCACGTGAACAGGCTCGTCGTTTCGGGGAAGACCTGTTGCCGGACACTGCTCAGGACACCGCACAACGATTCGACTTCCGAGCTGAAGGCAACCATCGGTATCAAGACCTCGAGCTCAACCGCGATGCCGCGATCGGTGCAGTCGCGCGCCGCGGACAGCATTGCGCGTAGTTGCATGTCGTAGAGCCCCGGCATGGTCAGTCCTGCGCGCACTCCGCGATGCCCGAATGCTGGGTTCGACTCCCGGTGTCGCTCCGCCGCTTTGGTCGTCTCCTCCAACTCGAGGTTCAGTGCATCGGCGACGGCCTGTAGATGCGCCGCGTCATCCGGGAGAAACTCTTCGAGCGCACGATCGAGCAGGCGAATGGTCACCAGCCGCCCGTCCATGGCTTCGAAGATCTCGACGAAGTCGTCTCGCTGTGAACGTTCGAGCGCCGTCAGCCACTCGCCGCGTTGCTCGCGGTCGACGGAGAGCAAGGCGCACCGCATCGCGAACAGCCGATCTTGCGCAAAGAACATGCGCTCGGTTCGGCAAAGTCCGACCCCTTCGGCCCCGTAGCTCAGGGCCGCGCGCGCAGCCTGTGGCGTGTCCGCCTCGGCGTACACCCGCATTCGGCGAACCTTGTCCGCCCAGCTCATCAACTCCCGTAGCTCATCGACGGTCGTGGAGGCGATGACATCCAGTGCACCGCCGTAGACGCGACCCGTCGTTCCGTCGAGGGTCAGCAGGTCGCCCTCGTTGAGTGGTTCGGCCGACCCGGAATGTTCGATCCGCACCGTACGCTCCTGAAAATCGATCAAGAGCCCTGCGCAACCGACCACGCAGCACTTGCCCAGGCCCCGGGCCACCACGGCTGCGTGGGAGGTCATCCCGCCCGCCGCGGTGACGACGCCCTTCGCCACCTTCATTCCGTGAATGTCTTCCGGGCTCGTTTCTTGTCGCACCAGGATCACATCCTGTCCTTCGGCCACCCAGCGAACCGCGTCATCCGCGTCGAATACGATTCGACCGGACGCTGCGCCGGGACTCGCGGGCAAGCCAACGGCGAGCGGCTCCACCCCCTGCGCGCTGAGATCCGAGGGAGATGGAAGTCGGGCGCGAAGGAGTTGCCCGAGGGATCGCGCGTCGACGCGGAGCAAGGCCTCGTCTTTGCTGAGGACGCCTTCGTGCACCATGCCGACAGCCACTCGCACCGCCGCGTGAGCGGTGCGCTTGGCGGTGCGGGTTTGCAGTAGATACGGGCGACCATCTTCGATGGTGAACTCGATGTCCTGCATGTCTCCAAAATGCTTCTCGAGCGCCGCACAATACCCCGAGATCGCTTCGAACGCTTCAGGCATCGAGACCTCGAGGCTCAACCCCTCCTTGCCCGGCGGAGACGCGTTTGCAGTGAGCGCGACCGGCGTTCGAAGTCCGGCCACGACGTCTTCGCCCTGCGCGTTGGGCAGGGACTCACCGTAGAGATGTTTGTTGCCG
>CAYZDM010000053.1:0-10466 GCA_964476875.1 uncultured Sandaracinaceae bacterium
CACGAAGGCACCTGCGGGTTCTTCGTAGATCTGCTCCCATCGCTGACTCGGGAGATAGGCCTTGATCCAACCCGTGCCTTCGAGCCCGCGCGTCCGAATTCTCACCGGCGAGAGGACGTGTTCGACGATGATGTAGCCATCCGTTGGCGCGACGAGCTCGCGGCAGCCAATCACGGCCAGCGCCGCAAGCGCGAGCAGGACGAGCTTGGGGGGCATTCCGGGATCCTACCGGCATTGGCTCGAAGAAACTATTGGTATTGTTTCCGTCAGCCGCGACCGCGCCGAAGGCTTCGACGCCTGATCGCCAAGCCGACGACCCCAAGCAAGAGCCACAGGGCGGCCTCTCCTTGGTGCCCATGCATGGGCCCGGCCGCGCAACTGGGGGGGCAAAGGACCTCGTCCAACTCACCGTAGTAGAAGCAGCCGGGAAGTACGACGACCGAAGCCGCCACTGGCTTCGCCATCTCTTCGGCAATTTCCGCCGGCGTGAGCGAGCGTGAGAAGATCTTCACGTCGTCGATACGCCCGTCGAACACTTGACTCCCACTCCCGGGATTGGCACCGATGTACGCATTGACAGTGGGCGCCTGGAAGATGTCGCCCGTTCTCGCGACCGAGCCAACTTGATTGCCATCCTGGTACAGTCGCATGGTGGTGCCGTCGTAGGTCGCGGCGACGTGGTGCCACGTCCCCGCGCTCAAGGTATCCCCGGTCCCGATTAGGGTCGTGGTCGAGTTGCCGTCGGTGGTCCTCAATCGAAATCGTACATGCGATCCAGTAACGGTCGACAGCATCCAGACGTGATCCGCTGCTGCCGCCCCCGTCGACTTGGATAGAATGCGGGCATCGCTGGTGCCGAAATCGTCGGCATTGATCCAAGCCATGAGCGTGAGTTGAGTGCCTGGAACATCGAGTCCGGCGAGGTCCACGTGACCGTCGAGGCCGTTGGTTTCGAGTGCCTGGTCCGAGTAGCCGTTCGCCGATCGGTCGGCGTCGTTTTCTAGGGTGCCGTTGTTCCCGTTGCCGGAGGCATCGGACACCAAGGTGCCCGACGTCGCCTCGAAGCCAAAGGCCGCGACTAGGTCGGGTCCCGAACCGGGGTCGCTGCCGGTGCCTTCACTGGTATCCCAAGCGGCGATGCAGGTCGAATCGGCGGGGAAGTCGACGAGGTTGTCGCCATCATTGTCGATGCCGTCATCGCAGAGGGGGTTCTCGAGATTGCGAGCCGCGTCCCTACACCCCGGATCGGCTGGATAGTCGAACAGGCCGTCGCCGTCGTTGTCCAAGCCGTCCGAGCAGGCTGACAGGACGGGGCCGCCTGAACTCGCCCGGTTTTCGTACAGTAAGACCCGCGCGTGTCCCCAGCCGATGGACAAGATATCGAGATCACCATCCCGGTCGATGTCGACCAACTGGGCCCCGTCGTGATGCTCGTCACCGACGTGAACCGTATGCTGCGTCCAGGTCCCGCCGGCGCCGTCTGCGTTCTCGAAGATGAAGAGACCCGCGCTGCTCGGGTTCGCAAGATCATGCTCTCCTGCCACGACATCGAGATCGCCGTCACCGTCCATGTCGGCCACATCAAGGCTCATTGGCCCGATGATCTGCGCAATGACTGTTTGTGGCCAGGGGTCGGCGGGATCTGAGGGCTGCCGGTACCAGGCGATGATGCCGGTGGTACTGATCGCTTCATAGCCCACGACCGCGTCCAAACGACCATCACGATCGATGTCGCCCAGGCGGTTGCGGTCAGGCGAATCGCCGGTTTGAAACAGGGGCACGGGACTGAATGTCGAACCCGTCTGATTGTCGAGCCAGACGGTCCCCAACAGCAGGTCCTGATCACCGTCGCGATCGATGTCGCCGTGACTGAGTGCCTCTCTTTGGCTTGCCGTGGAGAGGTTCTCGAGACCCCAAGCGTCGGTCGCCGGGTTGTCGGGAACGACCAACGCCTCGACAGCGTTTGTGCCAGCGTGCCACGAGATCACGACGCTCTTGCGCTCGCCGGGTGACAGTCGTGCGACGGTCGCGCCCTGAAGAAAGTCACCACTCCCCGACGCTACGTCTGGGAACAAAGTGAAGCCGCCCGTTCCGTTGTTGCGGCCATAAACGAAGTCGGGGGCCGATTCCGAGCCGAGCCCTTTGGTGCCGAGCACGTCGACGTCACCATCGCCATCGAGGTCGTCGAGCACCGCCAGGTTGTTGAGCGGCGCGCCAAAGGCAGAGCGTGCCCAAACGCCGGTCGGGGTTCCGGGATTGCGGTACCAATAGCCGCCCGCGGCAACGTCGAGCTGCTCGTCTCCATCGAGATCGCCTGCGGTGATGAAAATGGCGGTTCCGGGTCGGTTCGAGTCGATAACGTGGCGCTGCCAGGCGTCGAGGGTCAGCCGGTTCGGCGGCGTCTGGTTTAGAAAAAGATCGACCTGATCGCTCTCCCAGTTGGCGCCGAAGAGGTCCGGGTCGCCGTCGAGATCGACGTCAACCACGCGCATACTGTGAGACCCACCAGTCGAAATGACGACCTTGGTGAACGCCGCGCCATCGTTTCGATAGATCTTGACCTCGTCGGGGTCGCCACCCTGCTCCATCTCGGCGGCTGCGATGTCCATGTCTCCGTCCCGGTCGAAATCTCCAGCGCCGACGAAGTGATGAACGGCTTCCACCGCGGCGTCGACGACGTGCTCAGTCCAGGCTGATTGCGTCGGATCGCTGGGGGCCTCGAACCACGAAATGCGGAAACTCTCGCCCTTTAGTTCAGAGGGGGACAAAACAATGTCGACGTTTCCGTCTCCATCGATGTCCGACACGGCGACGTAGGCAGCACCATGGTTCCAAGCGTTGGAATAGACGTGCTGACTCCAGGATCCAATGTTGGCACCGCGATTTTCGATCCACACCTCGTTCAGCACGATGTCTAGGTCTTCATCCCCATCGATGTCGGCAGATGCGAGACCCTCGCCGTTCGGGATCGCAATCGTGGCTTGGCTCCACGAGGTGGGCGAGTTCTGCGTGAAGAAATACAGAGTCGTACCGCTGTGACCGAAGTTCCCCTGGTCGCGCCCCACGATGTCGCAGTCGCCGTCGCCTTCGAAATCCAGCACCTCGATGTCGTGCAGTCCTGTGCCGGAGATCTGGTGGGCGACCCAGCTCGGCGCCTCATACCAGTAGAGCTGATTCTGCAAACTGACGACGTCGTTGTCACCGTCGAGGTCGACGTCGCAGACCTCGTGGTCGGTCGAGAACGAGCCGCTCGCCGCGATGGTACGCTTCGTCCACGAAGGGTTCTGGTACCAGACGAGCCCACCCCCGTTGCGTCCGCCCGCGATGAGGTCTGGCAAACCGTCGTGATTGAGATCGCCCACCGACTTGCCCCAAATATTCTGAGGTCCGGACGCGTCGACGACGACGTGTTGGAAGCTCATCTGCGCGAGGGCCGAAGTCGCCGGGAGCAAGCCGGACAACACTAAACAAAACAACAGCTCCACGGCGGGTGCGCGTGAATGCGCAGACAGTAGCGCCAGAGTGGCGCGCTGAACGGGGATGAGATGAGACATGGGGGCTCCGGCCTGGGTCGGTCAACGGGCCGACGAAACTACCACGCGTGCCGCTGACTGTCAGTCGGAGCCCCAAGGGACGCTGGGGCCCCAGCGACAGCAGAGAATAGGGCCAAAACGGAGTGCTGCTCCGGGCCGAGGCCACCGTCGTGCGGCTCTCTGCCCCGTTGCTCCTCGACCAGTCCATATTAGGGTGACCGCGTGTCAACGGATTCTGCCCCATCCAACGAAGTGGTGCTGTCGGCTCGAGAACTCGCCAAAGTCTACCAGATGGGGGAAGTCCAGGTTCACGCTCTTCGGGGCGTCGACATCGAATTGCGCGCCGGAGAGTTCATGGTGCTCCTCGGTGCGTCGGGGAGCGGCAAGTCGACCCTGTTGAACATTCTGGGCGGACTCGATACCGCGACATCCGGCACGGTCATGTATCGCGGCCAGGATCTCACTGCCGCGGATGATGAAGAGCTCACCGAGTTTCGGCGCGCTCACGTCGGCTTTGTGTTCCAGTTCTACAACTTGATCCCGTCACTGACCGCCGAAGAGAACGTCCAACTCGTGGCCGACATCGCGGAAGATCCGATGGAGCCCGAGGCCGCACTCGAGCTCGTCGGGCTTGGGCCGCGCAAGAACCACTTCCCGAGTCAACTCTCGGGCGGCGAGCAACAACGCGTGGCGATCGCACGTGCTGTCTGCAAACAACCGGATGTTCTTCTATGCGACGAACCAACCGGCGCGCTCGACTTTCGGACGGGCATCTTGGTTCTGGAAACCCTCGAGCGGATCAACCGGGAACTCGGCACCACCACCGCGGTGATCACGCACAACGTCCCCATCGCGCAGATGGCCGACTCGGTCGTCGAGCTGGTCGATGGGCAGGTGAGTAAGGTCGAACACCGGGATTCGAAGCTCCCGCCAAGCGAGCTGCGCTGGTAGGCGATGGAGGTTCTGACTCGAAAACTGCTGCGCGACGTATCGAAGCTTAGGGGTCAGGTCATCACAATCGGTCTGGTGGTCGCCGCCGGTGTGGCGGCGTACGTCACGCTGCAAGGGACTTGGGCGTCGCTCGAGTCGTCGAAGACGGCCTACTATGAACGCCAGCGCTTCGCCGACGTCTTTGCACGCCTAAAGCGCGCGCCAGTTGGCTTGGTCGGTGATTTGCAGTCGATTGACGGCGTCGCGGAAGTTGATGCCCGCATCGCCGACGCGGTGATGGTCCCCATCGCGACATTGCGAGAGCCGGCGACCGGTTTGGTGGTTTCCCTCCCCGACTACGGTTCGCCCCGGCTGAATCGATTGCACCTGGTGGCCGGCTCGATGCCGGAGCCAGGTCGGCCCGATACTGCGCTAGTGCTCGAATCGTTCGTTCGCGCACACGGGTTGAAGGTCGGCGATCACGTTCCGGTAGTCATCAACGGAACGATTCGATCCATTCGTATCGCGGGCGTGGCGATGTCTCCTGAGCATGTCTTCCCAGCGCCGACCACGGGAATCTTCAGCGACGAGAAGCGGTTCGCGGTATTTTGGATGCGCGACTCGGTCATGGCTGCAGCATTCGACATGACGAACGCCTTCAACGACGTCACCATCCGCTTGCAACCTGGTGCGTCCTTGGATGCGGTCATCGCAGCGGTTGACCGGGTGCTCGAGCCGTACGGAGGGGTTGGTGCCAAGGGGCGGAAACACCAAGCGTCCAACTCGATTCTCGAGGGAGAGCTCGCTGGGCTGAAGGCCATGGCCACCGTCGCGCCGATGATCTTTCTCGGAGTCGCCGCGTTCCTGCTCAACGTCGTGTTGTCGAGACTGGTGCTGCTTCAGCGCGCGCAAATCGCTACGCTCAAGGCCGTCGGCTATCGGAAGCGCACGATCGGCCTTCACTATGTGAAGCTGGTGTGCCTGATCGCACTCGGAGGTTCCGCGGTAGGCCTCGTGGGCGGGGTGTATCTCGGGTCGGGGATGACCGAGATGTACACCCAGTATTTTCGGTTCCCAGTGCTCGCGTTCAAACTGGACCCACAGGTGGCTGCCTTTGCGGTCGGCGTCAGTCTTCTAGCGGGCATCGTTGGCGCCCTCGCCTCGGCCACACGGGTTGCGAGCCTTCCTCCCGCGGAGGCGATGCGACCCGCCGCGCCACCAAATTATGGCTCGAGCTTGCTCGACCGACTGGGCGCGTATCGGTTCATCGCTCCGGCAGCGCGCATGGTGTTCCGGGAGATCGAGCGTCAGCCCATGCGCACCGGTCTTTCCGTCATTGGGATTGCGCTGGCGGTCTCCATCATGGTCCTGGCCCGGGTCTCATCCGACGCGATGACGCTTCTACTGGACATGCAGTTCCAACAGGCATGGAAGGAGGACGTGATGGTGACCTTTCTGGATCCGACCTCGGATCGAGCGGTTCGGGAGCTCGAGCACCTGCCTGGCGTTCTCTACGCAGAGGGGCTTCGTTCGGTCCCTGTCCGGTTCGTGCACGAGGGACGGAAGCGTGAGAGCGGAATCATCGGTTACCCAGCCGACGGGCGGCTCCGCCAAGTAATCGATGTAGAGCAGCGTGCGATCCCGGTTCCGGAGTCCGGCGTGATGCTCACCGGTAAGTTGGCGGAGGTCCTCGGTGTCGAGGTAGGGGATGAGATCCGGGCGGAGATGTTGGAGGGGGATCGAAAGGCCGTCTCGCTTAGGGTGTCCGCACTCGCTTCCGAGCCCTTTGGATTGCAGGGACACATGCAGATGGGCGAATTGAATCGTGCCTTCGGCGAGGAGGCCACGGCGTCCATGGCCCTGCTTCGGATCGATCCCCGCACGTACCCCTTGACGGAACCGAGGCTCAAAGAGCTGCCCAATATCGGAGGCGTCCTCCGAAAGCAGACGATCATCGATCAGTTCCGAGCTCAAAGCGCCGACATGATGTTGGTGATGTCGCTGATCCTCACGCTCTTTGCGGCGACGATCGCCGTAGGTGTCGTGTACAACAATGCCCGCGCCGCCCTGTCGATGCGGAGTCGTGACCTCGCCAGCCTTCGGGTGCTGGGGTTTCGTCGCGGAGAGATCTCGGCGGTCCTACTGGGAGAGCTGGCGATCCAAGTGCTGCTTGCGATTCCCATTGGATTGGCCATCGGGATGTGGATGTCGCGTGCGATGATGAGTATGAGTGATCCTGAGCAGTACAGATTGCCAATCGACCTCTCGCCCGCGACTTACGCGTACGCGGCCGGCGTCACGATTGTCGCCGGAGCTGTAAGCGCGCTCCTCGTGCGCCGTAAGCTCGACAAACTGGATCTAATCGGGGTTCTGAAGACCAGAGAGTGACTATGAACAAAGCGGGAAAGCAAAAGTCGACAAAGAAGCTCGGGCGCTGGTTGAGTATCGCGGTGGGTCTCGTCGTGGTTGGCTTGTTCGTCGCGGCACTGATGCCGAAGCCGCTTCCAGCCGACATCATCTCTGTCGACCGAGGCGACTTGACCGTCACCGTCAACGAGGACGGACAAACGCGAATCAAGGACCGATACGTGATCGACACACCGCTCGACGGGCATGTCGCGCGGATCGAGTTGGATGCCGGAGATCCGGTCGAGGAGAACACGGTGGTCGCTCGCATCGTGCCGCTAAACCCGCCGCTGCTCGACACACGTCGGAAGGCCGAGGCCGAGGCGCGCCTGGCCGCGGCCAAAGCAGCCAAGCGTCAGGCGCTCGCGAGCATCGCGCGTGCCGAGGCCTCCATGCAGCTCGCTTCGCTGGAGGCCGAGCGTCAGGCAAACCTGGGCCCGAGCGGCGCGACCTCGGCTCAAGCCGTCGAGCAATCCGTGTACGACCTTCGCGCAAAGAGGGAAGGTGTCAACTCTGCCCGTTTCGCAGCGCGCGTGGCGGAGTATGAGGCGCAAGTTGCCGAGGCTGCGCTCGGTCGATTGGGCGCCGGCGGTCAAGCAGGCGATGATCAGTTTGAGGTGCGTGCACCGGTTGGTGGGCGCGTACTCAATGTGTTTCGGCAAAGCGAGGGAGTCGTACGGTCAGGCGCCGAGCTCTTGGAGATCGGCGACCCACAGGCCCTGGAGATCGTCGTCGACGTTCTGACGAGCGACGCGGTTGGCATCAAGCGAGGGGCCGACGTTATCATCGATCGCTGGGGCGGCGAGCGGCCGCTGCGCGCACATGTTCGAACCGTGGAGCCCTCCGCTTTCACCCGAGTCTCCGCGCTTGGTGTCGACGAGCAGCGGGTCAACGTCATCATCGACCTCGACGATCCACCGGAGAACTGGACGGATCTTGGGGACGGCTATCGGGTCGAAGCTCACATCGTGGTGCACGACGCAAAAGACGTCGTCAAAGTGAACGACAGCGCCGTCTTTCGACACGGCGAGGGTTGGGCCGTCTATCGCGTGGACGAGGGGAAAGCTGCCCTCACGCCGATCAAAGTCGGTGCGCGCAACGGCCTAGAGGTAGAGGCCATCGAGGGGATCGAGCCGGATATGCTGGTCATCGCGCACCCTGGCGACCAAGTGGAGAGCGGACGCTCGGTTCGCCAACGGTAGTGGCGTTCAAGCTTCTGCCAGTCGAAGCGCATTCACGATTGCATCGCTGGCGGTTTCTTCGGCCGTGATGACTTCGGTCGCACCCGCGGCCAATAGCGCGCTCCTATCCATCTCGTACTGGGCCCTCGCCAGAATGGGAACGCGCGGGGCCGTGTCGCGGATCGTGCGGGCAGCGCGCTCGGCGGCTCTCGGGTCGTTGATGCTCAGAACCACTAGACGCGCATCCCGGCAGCCGAGTTCTTCGAGGAGCGCGTGTTGCGTGACGTCGCCTAGGACCACACGGTCGCCTGCCGCCCGTGCCGCGCGGACGTTGTCCGGGTTGATGTCTACTGCGACGTACCGGACGCCTGCATCGCGAAGCGCCTGGCATACGGCTCGACCGGCCAGCGCATAGCCAGCGACGATCACGTGATCACTATGGGGTTCCTGCGCATCTACACCTGGAGGCGGCGCGCCCAGGCGTCTGTTCAGCCACGACAGTCGACCTGCTCCGCTCGCCAAGTGTGGACCAAATGCGATGGCGAGTGGCGTCACCAACATCGACAGAATCACCGCCACGAGCAGGTTGTGTGTGAGTGAGGCGCCGAGGAGGCCCGTGCCCGACGCCGCGTTCAGAAGCACGAACGAGAACTCGCCGACTTGGCAGAGCGCTGCCGCCGACAAGATCGCAACCCCCAGAGGCAAGCGTAGCGTCAGCGCCGTGCCCAGAACGATTGCGAACTTCCCGGCAAGTATGGCGATGAGGATGCCCGTGATGGGTAGCCAGTGAGCCATCACGTCGGATACATCGAGCAACATCCCAACCGAGACGAAGAAGAGACTCGCAAAGATCTCGCGCGTGGGGATCAGATCAGACAAGGCCTGATGGCGGAACTCGCTTCCAGACACCACAAGCCCGGCGAGAAACGCGCCCAACGCCAATGAGATCCCGGCGAGCGAAAGCACCCATGCGGTTCCGAGGCAAACCAGGAACACAGTGAGCACGAAGAGATCGCGCTCCCTAGTCTTCGCGACAAACGCAAGTAGGCGGGGCACCAGGAGCACACCGGCGAGGAGCACACCCAGCAGCACCAACACTGCGGTCCCAGCCGTTCGCAGAACTTCCAGAGTGGAGCCGCCTTGGCCGGCCAGGAACGGTATGGCGAGGATCATCGGGATGACGCAGAGATCTTGAAAAACCAGAATGCCCACCGCGAGACGGCCATGGGGGGCGTTGAGCTCCCCGCGGCTCGAAAGCCCGCGAAGGACCACGGCCGTGCTCGACACCGCGACGATGAAGCCCACAAACACGGCGGACGCGCCAGGCAGTCCGAGCGAGGTCGCCACCAGAGCCGTCAGCACCACGGTGACACTGACCTGAATGCCGCCGCCAAGCAGGACCGCTTTCCACAAGCGTCGAAGACGCTCTAGTGACAGCTCCAGCCCGATGCCGAACAGAAGAAGCACGACCCCGCCTTCGGCAATCGTCTCGACTTGATGCGTGTCGTCGACGAGCTTCAAGGTGGTGGGGCCGATCAAGACGCCAGTCAGAATGAACCCAGCAATCGACGGGACGCCAACGCGCCGGAGCAACGCAACGACGACGACGGCAGCGCCGAGAATTACGACCAGATCTCTGAGGAACTCGATTTGCTGCACGTCGCGCCACGTTCTGAGGTTTGCCGTCGCGACTGGCAAGTCGGGGGCATGGTGTCTGGCCTAATCGCCGCTGCTTGAAAGGCGAACTCTCGCGTAGCCCGACCTCGGGTCCTCCCAGGCGACCAGGACGCGCAGCAAGGGCAACAACAAGGCAAGCTTCTTCATCAGCTGAGTCTAGCGCCGGGTTGTAGATCTCAGCTACCCTAGGCGCCAATGGACACGAGCGACCGTCAGGAGTTCGCCAATTGGTGGGCGCACGCGTGGTCAAACCGAGATGTGGGCGCGGTCGCTGCATGCTTCTCGGAGAACGTGCGGTTCGTGAGTCCGAGGGCGGCCGAAGTCACGGGCAACCCGGTCGTCGTGGGCCGTGAAGCGCTTCAGGACTACTGGCAGCGAGCGGTGGTAGGCGTTGAATCGATGCGCTTCGATGTTGAGCAGGTCATCGAGGACACCGACGGGATTCACATCGTGATCGTGTACGTGTCGGATATCGACGGTCGACGAAGGCGTGCGTGCGAGTTCATGGAGTTTGACGACCAAGGCCAGATCATGGCCGCCGAGGCGATGCACGGCTGTCGCTTACCGTGATGCATCCCTAGCTCCGTCGCGAACGCTTCCCCCTTCCCGCCGAGGTAGTGGCACTGACACTGACGCTGGCACTGGCACTGGCACTGACGCTGACGCTGACGCTGGCGCTGGCACTCGCACTGGCACTGACGCTGACGCTGACGCTGACGCTGGCACTGGCGCTGGCGCT